>JAMCWI010000139.1 GCA_023481335.1 Bacillota bacterium
CCCCCTTTGCAGGTATAATTTATTATACCTACAATTCAGGAGGAAGATCAAGGGAAAACCGTTCAAAAAAGTCCTTAAGCCAGAAAAATGGGGTCTAAACTCGTTGAAACAGAAGACAAACCTTACTTTATTTCCATATTTAGGATAAATTCGTTTGTAGGTATAATTTTCAGCGGGAATTTAGGTTGTAATGTATGTAGTCCTACGGGCTAAGAATAGGAATGGACCTATAGATCGTAGGAAACTGTTTATAGGTACCCTCTTGTGGACTATTATGGGTCTAGTTCTGCTGTATATCTCTTAATTGACCCATTATAACGTTATTTTATGATGTTGTGGTAATGCACTTCAAAAACTGGTAACCTAAAAATAGGTAAGAAGAGCTGTATAGATATGCCGTGCAGCTCTTCTTTAAATTGCTTAGTATTTTCCTAAAAAACCACGATGTTCCAACAATCCCTTTAAATGCTGCCGTCAATTGTTTTCCAATATTTTACTACGCCACTTGACAATTTACTTGGATTTTTCCATAATAAAGGTGGGAATACTTATAATTAACAAACGGTGTGTGCGCCTCACTTACCGAGGTTTGTTTTATTTATGACCCCTTAAGCTGCTGCAACAGTTTAAGGGGTCACTCATTTAACGCCTACGGTCTGTAATTAACACAACAAGGGTGATTAGTAGGATGACAGCTGTTACAACTTGTACAGTATCGGATACTGTCAGCATCCTGCCTCACCCCCTTTCAAAGATGTTTCCATCCCCGGCAGGTGAGGCCCGTTGTTAGTTATGTATTCCCGTCAATATTTTACCACATATTTTTCCAAATTGTAACAATGCTTATTTATATCAAAAGCGCTACTTCTTCAACAACAAAAACGCCCCGCCCGCCATGAGGAAGGTTCCGGCTAGGTGGTACCAGTTAAAGGGGATGCGGGTCACGCCGAAGAGGCCCAGGTGGTCGATGGCGGCGGCGGTTAGGACCTGGCCTACGATGATGGCGGTAGTGGCGGGGGCGACGCCCACCACGGGGATGCTGCGGGCCACCATGTAGACGATGAGGACGCTCAGGATGCCGCCCAGATAGGTGTACCAGGGGGCCCCCAGCCATTTGCCCAGGTCGCAGGTGCCCAGGCGGCAGGCAAAGACCAGGATGCCTACCAGGACGGTTCCTACGGCGTGAACAATGAAGGTGGTTTCCCACAACCCGGCAATCCTGCCCAGGGCGGAGTTCATGGTCCCCTGCAGGGCCATGGTGAGCCCGGATGTGGCTGCGATGATAAGAGCGACTAATTTGCTGTCCATTACTGACCTCCGGTCAAAAAGCAGGCCCTTGGCCTGCTTTTAAATGTTGGTGCCTGTTGTAGGTAAAATGATTATACGTAAATGTCGTGGCCCAGGGATCTGAGAGTTCCCCGGAGGTAATCGGTGTGGATGGCCCCGGGGTCGAAATCCACGGTGACGGTTCCATCCTCCAGATTGACAATGACCTTATCTACTCCATCGATTTCAGAGAGATAGGTTTCAATCTCTTGTTTATCGTGCTGGCCTCCCTGCAAGCCGCCAATCTTAAAGGTCTTGGTAATGTTGCGGTGATCCTGGATGTTTGGCTCGGTCAAGACATTCACCTCCTGATTTCTCTCCTATTTTTTACCGTAACCCGAGCCGTTATACACGAATAATCAACCCCCGCCGGATTGCCAGGTTTCCGACCGGGGTGATCTTTGAGAATTTATTTGCACTTTTTATGCCCCCGGGAAAGATTTTAGTGACAGATCCACCCTGATGATCCCCGCACCGGTAAAGTTATTGCCAAAACCCTTGGCCTTTTGAACCCCGGACAACAACCGCCGGTGCAGTTGATCAACATTCTCCTCAGGGTATTTTTCCTTTAATAAGGCGGCGGCGCCGGTAACGTGGGCCGTTGCCATGGAACTGCCGCTTAAACGAACGTAGCTGCCCCAACGATAGGTAGAAAGGATATGAGCCCCCGGAGCCAGCAAATCCACCTCCGGGCCGCTGCTGCTGAAGCCGGCCGGTTTCCCCCTGCTGTCCACCGCGGCGACACAGAGGGTTTCCTCAAAAACAGCGGGATAATCGACGGTATTGGGGCCGCCGTCATTGCCCGCAGCCGCTATAATGAGCAAACCATACCGGCGGGCTGCCCGGACCGCTTCTTCCAGCGCCCGGCTGTATTTATCGGTGCCAAAGCTCATGTTTGCCACGTGTATGCGATGTTTCAGACACCAATCGATGGCATTAATGGCGTTTAGGATTGTACCGTCACCCCATTGATCCAATACCTTAACGGCATAGAGCTCCGCTTCCGGGGCCACACCCACGATCCCCCTGCCGATGTTGGCTGCGGCAATGGTTCCCGCCACGTGTGTGCCATGACCGTTATCATCATAGTAAGATGCCCCGGGGGCAACCAGGTTTATCCCTCCCTTGAGGCTGCTCCCCAGGTTAGGATGGCTGCCATCGATACCGCTGTCAATCACCGCTACTCTAACGCCTTGCCCGGTGGCTTCCGGCCAGCAGACATGGGCTCCAATGGAATACACACCCCAGGGGACTAACTGCTCCTCTTCATGCTTAAAAGATTTAAACTTGGCCGGTGCCCAGGGTACCAAACGAATTTTATGGTTTTCTTCTATAGCCGCCACTCCACCGCTGGATAGTATTTTTTGATCGGAAACATCCTCCGGTAAGGTGCAGATGATGCCGTTTACATTCGGCAGGGTGCGAACTTCCTTTGCTCCTATCCATTTGATTAAATCAATATGGGGCGGGGTCAGTTCACCACGGTAAAGGTGATTTTTAAAAAGTATTATTCTTACACGTTTTTTACTTCCGATTTTACTTCCGACCATAGTCTCATCCCCTCTGGCCAGAACGCCCCTACTCTTCTTTCTTTTCTTCGGGTTTGTTTGATTTGCCAGTGCCGCTGTCCACCGGTTCACTGCTCAGAAGGCCCTGCAGCAGGCTTCCCAGAGGGGCTAAAACGCTGGCCAAATCGACCTCTTTGGCAGACCTGGCGGCGCCCTGCCGGTCCGGGGTTTTTACGGTGGTAACGATGGAGTCAAACATCACCCCGAGGCTGCCGGCAACAATATCCATGACCTTGCCGGTTACTTTTACGCCTTTGATGACTTTGCGGAGGGTCTCCTCCACCGGAATTTCTCTGCGGTTGGCTGCTTGCTGCTGACCAAGGTTTTCCATCACTTCGTTTAACTTAGCCAGTTGTTCGTTTAGCTGGTATTCTGCCTGACGCTGCAATTCGACTCTGGAAACAATGTCCACCAGTTTATCCATGTTGCTCAGCACACCGGAAACCTGGTCCAGTTCACTGCTCTTCTGGGAGTGGATGCTCTCCAATTTGGTGACCAGCTGATCTAGGTTGCTGGCAAGCCGGTTGCTGGATCTATCACCCACTGTGATCAACTCCCTTCCCTAACGACACCGATGACGACGTTATATCCTTGGGTGGAAAGGGCTACACGAGGGTGTAGCCCCTTCCCTGATAAAGGATATAAAACTTTTGTTAAGATCTTAGCACCAAGCAAAGCAACAGCAGAAGATTGCCAGGGCAGAAAACAGGTAGAGGCCGAGCAAGTGGACGGGGAGAATGCCGCAAAATACAAGTGCGATGCCGATGATGAACAGCGCCAGCAGCAGGCAGCAGCAAAGACCCAGGTTTCCACTATAACCTCCTACTTTTTCCTTAATGCCTTCCAGTACGTTAGACATCTAAATTCCTCCTCATGTTTAAATCTGTGAACGATATCCCGGGACCGTTCTTACATTAAATTATGAGAAAAGGAGACTTTGTGTTACATTGTAATAAGACAAATTTTGCATGGCAAAGTAAAAAAGGGCAGCCATCATGGGCTTACCCTTTATCCCTTAAGCGGCTGTACTAAAATATTCCTGGCAAATTCGATAAATTCAGACCTGTCACCCTGGTGACTTCATCCCTGGCTTTGGCTTTGCTTTCCACCTGGGCCTGATTATAGGCTTCACTCAGCAGTTGCCCCAGAACCTCCGGCTCTGCACCGGCAATCCGCTCCGGGTCGAAGCGCACCGCTAAGACATTCTGCTGGCCGTTCATGATGATTTTTACAAACCCGTCGCCAGCGGTTCCTTCCACGGTAAGATCTTTTAAATTCTTTTGTAAATCCTGCAGTTGACCGAGTAGTTTGGACATATTGCCGATCACGGACTCACCCCCGTTTAACCCTTAAACATACTCATGAAATTGGACACGTTAATGCCTGTCATCTTGGCGACCTGTTCCTGAACTTTGTTTCTGCTTTCCAGTTGGGCACGGTTTAATGCTTCCAGCACCGTATCCTCCAACTGGGCCACATCCCCCTCCAGCAACCGGGGAGCAATCTGAACAGACACTAAACTTTGGGCACCGTTCATGACAACGGTGATGCCGCCCTCTGCCGCGGTAACTTCCACTTGAATTTCCTTCAAGGTATCCTGCATATTCTGAACCTGGGATACCATGCCGCCTAAATTACCAAACAACACTAACCAACCTCCTTAGAACGAAGATGTCGGCGAGCCAAACCGGGGATCCCAGCGCAATACGCCTCTGGGGCCGAAACCGGGCTCTTTCTTTTGGGTTTCTTGATTTTGTTTAGGCTTTTCCTGCGGTGGTTCTTTTCTTTCTTCCCTGGCCTGGGTCTCCCTGGGTTTCTCATGCTCCGGCGGCCGCTTGGGCCCCATCATGCTGGCCAGCATGGCCATAAGGGCCGCGGGGTTGGGTCCTCCGCCACCGCCGGGGCCTCCCATCATGTTCGCCAGGGCACCCAGCAAGGCCGGGTCGAGGCCGGGTCTGCCGCCCGGATCACCGCTGGCCCCCTCGGGGCCTCTGGGACCTCCCAGCATACCGGCCAGAGCCGCCAGCATGGCCGGGTCGATGCCGCCCTGGCCGCCAGGTGCTCCCTGGGGACCCTGCGGGCCTTGGAAGAATCCCGGCGGCGGCGCTGCACCGCCAAGCATGCCGGAGAGTTGGGTGGCCATGTCATCGGTGCCCCGAACCCGTAACCCCTCCGGCAGAACACGGTTCATGCAGTTGACGATACCCAGCAGGTTCATTAAAGCCAGCATAATCATGGTGGTATTCTGGTCGGCCCCATGCTGGGCCTGAAAATTCAGCAGTTTAAACATTGCTTCATCCAGGCTCTGACGAATTGTCTCCCCCGCCATGGCAGCAGGTTGTTGGGGCGGTTCCCCGGACACCATTTCT
>JAMCWI010000124.1 GCA_023481335.1 Bacillota bacterium
TTTGCAGTAAATTCAATGCCGAAAGGAGCGAAAACCTGGTCATGGAGGGTCGGCTTAATGTGTTTGCAGAAACAGTTAAGTTTTTTGAACCAGGTGAAACTATGCCGATCTTTGAATTTTGCTGTAAAGCTTGTGGCAAAGTGTTTGACAAACTCCAGCTGGCCGGTCGGGAGGAGCAAGTAAAATGCCCCCAGTGTGCCAGTGAGACCGTGGAAAAAAAGATATCCGCTCCTTTTCTGCCTGGCTCCGTCGGCAGACCTGCAGACAGCGGTTCCTGCACGGCGGCCAAGGCAAATGGGTGCGGTTCCGGCGGCTGAGGTATTTAAGCCGTTACGGTCCGTAACTACACACAAACTCTAAACCGGGGCTACCCGGTTTTTTGCTTTTCTGCAGCAAATTCTATCTCGCGAGGATTCCCCTTTTTTAATTCTAACTTGTCCCCTGCCTGGAATATAGTTAGAACAAGGAAGGGCAGGGGGGGTTGCTGTGGATCTCTTGGCAATGTTGCATAGCTTTGCAGTGGTGTTTTCTTTGCTCGGAACGCTGCTGCTTTTAATCCATTCCGTTGGCCCGGCATCCCCTGGCAAAAGAAGCCGGCCTGGGGTGTCTCCAGGTTTTCTGGGGTGGGTGAAGCGTGTCGCCAGGGTGCTTCAATATTCCCTGGGGTCCATTGCCCGGATGCCCCCGCTGCTGCTGTTTTTTTTAGTGGTCTACGGTTTTGTTCTCTCTTTTTATTATTGGTACCAAAGAATTGAATCTACTATTATGGGCATGCTGGGGCTTAGTATTTTAACCGCCATGACGGCCCTGGCATTTGTGGCCCTGCTGCTGTCCCCCATCATTTTTATCACCCAGAAACTGTTGTATGACTGTGAGATTGAGTCCAAGATTTTTAGGGTTGCGGTTTATTCTGTCCTGGTACCCTTTCTCTATATCTTCGTCATCAATGACATGACCGCCAAGGAACCGTTGGTGAAAGGAATTATGCTGACGGGGTTGATCCTAAGTTTTTACCAGATTTTTAAGGGAATTTTCTACTGTCTGCAGGCCCCCGGGGCGGTGTTTGCCTATTTGGACAGACGGTTTGTTCCCATTTTAATGATCGTTTCCTGGCTGCTGGTGATTATCTTTAACCTGTACACCATGGTTTTGCTGGTTTCCCATACCGATCCCTATTCCTTTATCGACGGTTCCGGGCCGGTTACGGAACCGCTGCGGCTTCTCTATTTTACGGTGATTACCTTTACCAGTGTCGGTTACGGGGACATCACGCCCCGGGGGAACTTTGCGGTTTTTATGACCATCATTGTCTCGATAACCGGTTTTTTGTACTCGGCTTTATTTATCGGAGGGATTTTGGCGGCCTTCACCGGCAGGAGAAAAGAGTAAGTCCTTGCAGGATAATGCCGGTTGAAAAAAGAAAAAATGCTTAAAAGGACATCGGCGACGGAGGAATCATTCTTTGCTTATTCAACATTCTTTGCTTATTCAAGAAATTAACGCATTGTATACCCAGCCCCTGGCAAGAGCATACCTCAGTGATTTTCCCGGCGTAAGCCGGTTTTTCACCTGCGACCCCGGGCAAAGAAAGGGGTTTGCCGACCGCTTGTTACATTTGTTTGAACATAGGAAAGACCATTTGGCAAGCCTGGCGGCAGCCCTTAAACAAGATAATTTACTGCTGGGCTGCGGGGGTGCAACATTACACAATATCAGTTTACTGGCAGAGGGGAAGGCGGTGGCCGTTGTTACGGGGCAGCAGCCCGGTGTGCTGACGGGGCCGCTCTACACTGTTTATAAGGCAATGGGGGCTATAAAATTGGCCCAGCGGCTAGCGGCAGAATTCAATCACCCGGTGATTCCGGTATTTTGGATTGGCGCCGATGACCATGACTATGAGGAAATCAACCATATATTTGTGCCCACAGCGGAAGGGCCTAAAAAGATCGCCTTGGCAGAAAAACCAGCCGGCCGGTTCTCCCTGGGGCATTTACCGATTCCCCGGGAGATTAGTTTGTTTTTTAAACAGTTGGAAGAGCTGACACCCCCCATTGGCTGGCAGCAGGAAGGACTTGCCCTATTCAAACAAACGGCTCAACAGTCGGATAACCTGGCCCAGTGGTTTGGTCGATTAATGACTTTTCTTTTTAAAGAGTACGGCTTGGTGCTGATGAACCCGCTTCTGCCGCAGATCAGGAAATTATCTGCAAACATCTTCCACAGGGCCATCAGTACAGCACCTGCGGCGGATCGTTTGCTGCAGCGGGCCTGCCACGAGGTGGCCGAAGCCGGCTTTTCTCCCCAGGTACAGAGTGAAGAAGATAAGCTGCATTTATTTTTGTACCGGAATGGTCAAAGAACAGCCCTTTATTGGAAAAATGACCGGTTCTGCCACCGGGAAGGGCTTGAAACATGGGCAAAAGAAGAGCTGGCGCAGCTTTCTCTCAGCAACCCGGAGTTGTTTAGCCCGGATGTTGTTTTGCGACCGGTGGTTCAGGAGGAACTGCTGCCGGTGCTGGCCTATGTGGCCGGGCCCGGAGAAATCGGTTACTTTGCCCTGCTGAAAAATATCTTTCAACAGTTCGGCCATCAAATGCCGGTGGTCTACCCGCGTCCCAACCTTGCCCTGGTGGAACCACTGGTGGAAAAGCTCATAAAGAAATATCAGATTCCACAGGAACAGCTGGCCGCCGATTTGGGGGATTTTATCCATACCTACGTAGAAAAGACGGACGAGGTTGGAATAGAAAAGTTATTTGATGATTTTCGGTCTGATTTAAGGGAAAAACATGATTATATTGTGAAGGAAGTTGCGAGCATAGACCCGGAATTGACCGGGTTGGGCAAAGAGAATCTAAGGCGCTTGCTGCGGGTGATTGAGTCCTATGAGGATAAAGTGAAACAGCGCCACCGGAAAAACAATCAGGTGGCCATCCGGCAGTTGAACAAGGTAAACGCCATGCTTCATCCCCTGGGTCAATGGCAGGAAAGGGTCTACAATGTTTTCCCGTACCTGATGAAATATGGTCCGGAACTGATAAAGGAAATTGATCAGGCCGTCCGCCCCTTTGTTCAAGAATATATGGTTGATTTCCTAATTGAGAAAGTATTCACTTTCTCGCAGAAATGGAATAAAATATAGCAAAGGGAAAAAGGAGGTATGCAGGGATGAAGCACCAGATTAATGTCTTCGAAGCAATTAAAAAATTCCGGGAATTAAATTTAACCGTTTCCCCGGTTCCAGGCACCAGCAAGTACTGTGTTTCCTTTCCGGGAGGTGACTGCACCCTGTTAAAGGAAAAGATGCTTCTGGAAATGGCCGCTAACCTGAAAAGCCAGCAGGCTGCCGAGATCTACGAGCGTCTTCAAGCCTCCGCGCGCTAGAAAAAACAGACTGAAAAGCAAATCTTCACCACCGGGGTGAAGATTTTTTTGTCCTTTTGCGGTATAATTTTTTGTGTGGTTGGAGGGGTGCTATACACTAGGCCGGGGAGGTAGCCATGCTGGCAGTAAGTTTTTTCTTTGTGCTGGCAGGAAGTATCCTGCTTTTTATTGGTATTATGGGCCTTTTTTTAGGCCAATTAACCGGGCAGCCTGCCAATGGAAAAAAGTGGCTTTTTTTATCCTCAGGTGGGTTTGTCAGCTTACTCCTGGGTTTGATCATGGCCATGACGTAATGTGCGATTTGTTTTAGAAAAAATAAATCAGCACTTAGTCCCAGGCGGATTAAGTGCTGATTTCATTCCATAATATTTTTCCAGGTTGTGGGCTCTACGTAGCGATAACGGCAGCCGTCCTGATAATAATCTTTGCCCTGCAGGGCTTTTTTGGTCAGGATGGTGGGCCCCTCATGGCTCACCACTTTATAAATTCGCAGCATCAGTTCCGGGTGAATATCGCTGTTTACCTGTGTGGTAAACAACCATAGGAGCCTTGGAACTTTTTGGATTCCGCCGGGTGAAATGATGTTGGCCGCCATGGCCCGGAGTACAACCTGATCATCTTTGCGACGCTCTGTCCGGGTATCTTCAAATGCCTGCAGCAGCGTGGTTTCCCTACCCTTTACATCAACGCTGCCAATCAGCGTACTGGCCTTTTCAATAACGGGTTGATCAAAGGTGATGTAACCGTCAATTTGAATCTGCAGGGCATTTTCCAATCTTCTTTTTAATCCGTCCCTTCCTTCCTGAACCCAGACCTTTCCAACGGTGGTTTGCTTATTTTCGACTTCAAGATGTGCAAAGACCGGGACGCTAAGAATACCGATCCTGCCGCCGGAGGAATCAAAAATCATCAAGGTCACTGCCTTAAGGCTTTGCCGATCCGTCCAAATGCACAAAATATTCGTTTTGTTTGTTTTCACAGGGGCCGCTTCTAAATTGCATAGCGGGGTAAGAAGCAATACAATGGCGATGGAGGTTGACAAAAAAAGTTTACCCAGCGGAATATCCCGGTCTTCCATTTTTTGCAGGATTGTTTTCATAGTTCTTAGTATGCCGGTAAAACAGAAATATTATAACAGGCAAACAGGGAGTATGAGAGGCTTTTGCAACAGCAATTATAAGGTTATAAATGAATTGGCATACCCTTTAACTGGCAAATTCCACTAATTTTTCCGCAAAACCTTTCATCTCATCCGCCATATGGCTTAGCTGGCGGACAGCCTGACCAACCTGCTCGGTGGTGGTGGTTTGCAGCTGGGCGACGCCGGCGGTTTCTTCGATACCGGCAATAATGGTTTTCATGGAATCTTCGATATTGCCAAGGATGGTGCTGATTTTCTTGGCGGACACAACGCTGTCCTCCGCCAGCTTGCGAACTTCATTGGCTACTACACTGAAACCGCGCCCGTGGTTGCCGGCCCTGGCTGCTTCGATGGCAGCGTTGAGTCCCAGCAAATTTGTTTGGCCGGCCACTTTTTTAATGAATTCTATGACTTCATCGGTGTCCTTAATATGCTTTTCCGCCTCAAATACGGCGGTGTTAAGCTTTTTGAAATGACTTCCCAGGGCATCGGTAACCGCAGCGATGGCCGCGGGAACACTTTGAATGGTGGTGTTTAACTCTTCTGCCATGCCCGCCAGCTGTTCGGCCTGGGCCCTCAGTTCCTGGGCGGCTTCCTCCTGGCCCCGGGCCACGGTATACATCAGTTTGGAGACCATGGCATCCGCCAGGCGGGTGCTTGAATGTTTATGCTCCAAGAGGGCCTGGTTAACCGAAGCATTACCG
>JAMCWI010000026.1 GCA_023481335.1 Bacillota bacterium
AAAATTAGAATATTTCAAGGAGGTTTAAAATGAAAACAAGCAGATTATTAGTAATAATTATAGTATGCTGTTGTATAATTCCAACATTAATCGGATGCTCAACACAAAAAGTAAATGCTGGGCAAAAAGAAAAATTAACTACGTATATATTTGCAGATTATCCGCATTACTCAAGTATAGATTCTTTAGCTGAAAAAGCAGATATAATTATTGAAGGAAAAATAGTTAGTTCAAGAGTTGAAGAAATCAATATTCTTGACAAAACAAATATGGAAGACAAAAAATTGCATCCAAGTAGTGAAATACAAACATCTAAGATGGTTTATACTGTATATACTGTTAAAGTCAGCGATTCTTATAAAGGAACTGTTAAGCCTGGCGAAATAGTAGAGGTTAAGCAGTTAGGTGGAGAAGATGAGACTACAGTTTATATAAGTGAGGATAGTGTGAAATTTCCAAAGAACAAAAAGTATTTAATGTTTCTTTCTACTTATGAAAATGTTCCTGCAAGTTTATTGAATCCTATTCAAGGTTCTTATAGCTATGAAGAAGAAACTCTAATAAACAAAGGAAAACTTCAAAGTGTAAATACAAAAAATGATTTAACACTTACAATCGAGGATTTAGAAAAGATAAAAAATAAATATTTAAAATAACCAAAATTATAATAAGGGTTTATTGAACGAGCCGCAACTCCTAATAATTCTCAAACGTTAAAAGTCCCTTCCTACAACCAAGTATAATGGACCCATAAAATGAGACACGATTTGGCAAGGGGAAAGCGACACCTGCGTCGAAGTGGTAGATAACAGAAAGGAAGAAGGAGTTAACCCATGTCAAAAAACCAATATTCACCAGAAGAAAAACTGAAAATTGTAATTGAAGCACTCAAGGAAGAACGCCTGATTACAGATATTGCCTCAGAATATGGAGTCCATCCCAGCGTGATCCACCGCTGGAAGAAAGAGTTGCTTGAAAGTGCTGAAAGAGTCTTTGCTTCCTCAAAAAATGCTAAAGACGTTGCTAATGAAAAACAGCAGCAGCAAGCAGAAATAGAAAATCCTCCCAAGTTGGCCGTCTGACTACACAGTTGGAATGGTTGAAAAAAAAATCTAAAGGAATTCTGCCCCGTCAAGGACCGGGAAGCAATGGTAACATGGGATGATTCCTGCCTTACCATTATGGGATGATTCCTGCCTTACCATTAAGGAACAAGCCGAGCTTCTCACCTTAAACCGCACAGGTCTGTATCGTAAAGCTAAAGAGCCTGCGGAACTGGAGGTTAAGATTAAGCACCTGCTCCTTTTTGATACTACTATAGAACCCGTTGGTAAAACATCGGTGAAATTCCGGACGGCTACGGTATAAAACAGGTGGTTTACAGGTGAAAAAGTAAAGTATAAAAGCAAAAATCCCCGGACTCAGACCGGGGATTTTTGTCACACCTCAATACCCTTTGCTGTTTTTCGATTTGCATTTAATACGGAACCAGGCCGCAGTCTTCCATTAGCTGCCGGCCTTTTTTACCAAGGATCAAGTCCAGAAAGGTGTCTGCCACTTCCGGATTGTCAGCATTTTTAGGGATGGCAATGGCAAATTCAATGGGCGCGCCGGTAACGCATACCATCTCGCCGGAATTTTTCCCCTGCAGGCTGACGGAAGCCTGTTGATAATGCTTAGCATGAGAAGGATTGGAAAGATTGATCCTCTCCGGCAGTTTGAGATAGGGTAAGCCGAATTGGTTGGCTACGCAAAGATAGGAAAAGGCATAATCCAGTTTGCCAACCAACACTTCCGAGGCCATGTCGTAGGACTTGGGGTAAATGAACTCGCCGGTACATTTCCTGTCCAGCCTTCCAAAAAGCCCCTCCTGCCCGTAATGCTTCTCAGCCAGCTGCTGTTTTTCATTAGTACGGTAGCCGCATGGGTCGAGATTGTGGTTAGACCGCCCAAAGGTGATACCTTCTTCCAGTAAAATATCATACCAGTTGTCCGGCGTAATTTCGGCACTCCCCTTAGAAAACTCGTTATAGGCCAAAACAATTTGGTCGTTGGCAAAGATATAATATTTATCTACGTATTCCGGCACCAGCAGCTCATCAAACAGCATGGGATCTGCCAGGGCAAGGATATCAACAACTTTACCCTCTCGAATTTGCCTGGCGCAGGCCCGGGAACCAAAGGACTCCAGACGGATTTCCCAATCGGGATGCGTTTCTTTTAACAATTTGGCACACTCCGCAATGGGCATGCGCAGGGCACCGGCATGCAATATGCTAAGCGTCTGGATCATTCTCTCCCCCCCTTTATCCTCCGGTTGTACTCATCTAAAAAAGCGTTTAGTTTACCAACCTTATCATTTATTAATTCCACACAGTAGGCCAGGGCCTGTTCCCCCTCCGGGGTTAAGACATAGGCCCGCCGGGCGGGCCCCGACTGGTCGGTTTCCCATTTTGAGATGACCAAACCGTCCTCCTCCATGCGTCGCAGGTTGCGGTAGATGGTGGCCGGGTCGGCTTCCACCTCGGAGAAGCCGGAATCATTAAACTTTTGGATTAATTCGTACCCGTGGGAAGGTCTTTGGGAAAGAAAGTATAACAAACTCGGCACCAGCATTTTGTCCAACCGGCCGGTAATATAGGTATAGTCAGGGTTTTGATGATCTTCCTTCACCCAATTCACCTCATATCTTTGTCCTTTGTCTGTTTCATTTTGGGTATAACCAATTACATTCCGTTTAAAACATCTAACGTCGAAATAAGGGAATTCCTCCTGCGGGATACAAAAGCCGGGCAGAGGGAATTCGGTTATTGAACTATACTACTTAAGGAAAAACTGGAGGATGTAGTTAAAGGCCAAGAACAGAATTAAAGCGCAGAGGATGCACTTAATGATTCGATCAGGCAGGAATTTTTGAATTCGGGCACCAACATAGGTGCCCAGCAACCCCCCGACCCCGAACAGTGCCCCCAGCATCCAGTCCGGTGCCACGGCGGCGTTGCCGGCAACGGCGGTGGCAGCCAGGATGTGATAGTAGGCTACCCCGGCAATGGAAGTGATGAAGGTGCCGGCAAGGGCAGCCCCGGCCACGGTATAAATGGGCAGGCCTAAAACAGCCACACAAAAGGGTGCGACAATGGCACCGCCGCCAATGCCGTAAATGCCGCCGATAAGGCCAACCGCCAGAGCCAGGGTCATGATGGCGATGGTGCTAAAGGAGTAGGTATCTCCCCAGAATTCGTATTCAATCTTTTTGAGGGAAACAGTTTTGGTTTTCACCACCGCTTCCGGCGGCAATCCTGCGGCCACACGGTCAGAATTTATTTCTTTCATTTTTGCCACCTGCTCGGCAAACTTTTTCTGCATGGTCTTGTTTTGTTCTTTCATCTTTTTATTCCAGCCAGCCACATCCGAAAGCAGCCGATAGCCCAAATACAGCAGAACCAAACCCACAAAAAGCTTAAAGGATTTGGGATCGGGCAGATAGTGAATGCGGATCCAGGCCCCGAAAAATACACCGGGCAGTGTACCGATGACCACCGCCCAGGTAAGGGGCCAGGCCATGCGTCCTTCTTTAATATAGCGGTACAAGCCGCCTGGAATGGCAATAATGTTGTAAATCAAGTTGGTGGGACTTACGCCGGGACTGGTATAATGCAGGACGCTCATTTGAAAGGGCAGGAGCAAAAAGGCCCCGGATACACCGGCCGACGTCGTTAAAGAGGACACCAAAAAAGCCACCAGCGGCGGAATAAAAGGCAGCACATCCACACCGGAAACAGGAAAATGCATGATACCCCTCCTCCTAATTCTTACATTAAACCTTGAATAGATTATCTATTAACCAATAAGTGCATCATGCACATACTGGTAAAACAATCATACATAGGCCCTAAAATACTGTCAACTATTTTAAAAGAAACAACGTAGAATAAGTGGGCAAAAAAAACAACCCTCCTGTGTGTCTACCAGGAGAGTTCATAAACTAGATACGGAATTTATTAATGCCTTCTACAATCCACATTCGAATTAATGTCTGATAGGGAAGTCCTTTTTTATTAGCTATGGTTTTAACGGCTTCAATTTGACTTGGCTCTAGTCGTAAGGTAACCGGTTTTTTCAGTTCTCTTTTATTTACTATTTCATCTTTAAGTTCCGACGCTATTTCTATCTCTACCGGCTCAAAATCTTTAATAAATTCAGTACTGTCATGTTCATCCCAAAAATGGGCTTCTTCTTCTTCAGTATTAAATTTAGGAATTTTCTTAGTCATAACTACCAATCCCCCTTTTCACGAAGGTAATAGCGTCTTTCGGAATGGGTCATATCACGGGCTGTAATTACCCGGACAACACCCCAGGCTTGCCGCCGCGGGCAGGGAACTGCTGACCAAGCTGAACCAGCACCGCTGGCCGGGCCCTCTAAAGGAAGAACCGCTGCCTTATCACACCGGTGCCGGGGATTTCCATCAGGTTCCCATTTTAACCATTGATCTCACCCAATGGGAAATCCAACTGGGCCGACACCCCCTGGAATTAACCCGCGCCCAACGTAGAATCCTGTTTCGCCTGGCGGCAGCCAGGGGACACTACCTGGACAGAGAAATCATTTACTCCGCGATCCAGGGGGAAACCGCTATCCTGGGTTCCCCGGGTGACGTCAAATCCCACATCCGCCTGCTGCGCCAAAAACTTGGAGACGACGCCAAACGCCAACTTTACATTGAAAGCAAACGCTCCCTGGGGTACAGGCTAAATCGTAATCATGTGCAAGTATTGGCATAATGCAAAAACTGACAGAAAAATGTATTGACAATGTAAATATAGGTTATTATATTAAAAGTAGGTGGGACTTTGCAAATTCGCAAATTTGATTGGGATGAAAGAAACATAGAGCATATTTCAAGGCACAATATTACACCTGATGAAGCCGAAGAAGCATTTCTTGATGCTTTGTTTCGTAAGGGTCGAGAAGGACGCTTGCTGGTGTTCGGTGTAACTGATTCGGGACGGTTTATCCTGGTGGTAGCTGCTCTTAAGCCTGGTGGTGTTGTCCGGGTAATTACAGCCCGTGATATGACCCATTCCGAAAGACGCTATTACCTTCGTGAAAAGGGGGATTGGTAGTTATGACTAAGAAAATTCCTAAATTTAATACTG
>JAMCWI010000036.1 GCA_023481335.1 Bacillota bacterium
CCGGCCTACGCCAATGAACTGCAGACCGTGCAGGTGTGCCTCCATCGCTGCCTTGCCAAGGGGGATACTGGTTTCCGGCTTGGCGGGAGAGTAAATGATACCGTCTTCGATATCCAGTTCCTCTGCAGGAACATTGAGCATTTTGGCAGCATACTCCAGCACCTGTTTTCTGGCGTCCTGTGCCGCAGCCACCACGGCAGTGCCGGAGGCATAACAAGTACGGCTGGCGTGGCTGCCAATTTCAAAGGGAGTGGATTCGGTATCCGCAAAGGTGATCCCTACCCTATCGAGACCCAGGCCCATGACTTCGGCAGCCATTTGACTTAAGGTGGTAATGGTCCCGGTTCCCATATCCGGCACTCCGCTGGCCAGGTGAATAGAACCGTCCTGCTGCACCGTCACATAAGCATTGGAATAGTCTCCGCAGAAGGGCCAGGCATTGGATACGTGGGTGCCGATGGCCATGCCGATGCCCCGGCGTTTACTGCCGGCAGTCGTACTCAGCTTGCCCCTGCGTTCCCAGTCGATGGCTTTGGCTCCCCTGTCCATGCATTCTTCCAGACCGGAACTCTGGCAGGGATAGGGCAGAACCCAAGGTTGACCCGGCCGCATGATATTTTTGCGTCTCAGTTCAATGGGATCCATGCCTAGGGCCTCGGCGATGATATCTACCTGGGAGTCTATGGCAAACATGGCCTGGGGGTTGCCAAAACCGCGCATGGCCCCGGCCGGAGTGGTATTGGTGTAAACACTGTGGCCGTCATACATCTGATTGGGGCAATAGTAAATGGAAAGACCCATGGCCCCCAGAACACCCGGGGTTTCCGCACTCCAACTGCAATAGGCACCGGAGTTGAGGATGCCGATCATCTTACGGGCGGTAAAGGTCCCGTCTTTCTTAACCCCGGTTTTTACAGTAACATAGCCGGAATGACGGGTGTCCGAGGCAATGAAATCTTCCTTCCGGTCGTAAACCACTTTAACAGGCTGCTTGGCCAGCATGGCCAGTGCCACAGCAATGGGCTCCGCCTTGGCGGACAGACCGATACGAACACCAAAGCCGCCGCCAATGTAGGGGGGATTCAGCACCCGCACCTTGCTGTAGGGCAATCCAAAAATGGTGGCCAGAATTCTCCTGGAGGGGTGGGGGGTCTGGGTGGTGGACCATACTGTTACCTTGCCGTCCACCGACACCTGGGCTACCGCCGCCTGCGTTTCCATCTGGGCCTGTTTTTGCACCGGTAATTTAAAAGTATGCTCAAATATATGATCTGCTTCGGCAAACCCCTGTTCAATGTTACCCATTTCAATATGAATCTTTTCACCGGGAATATTTTTACCGGCCTCACTATGATGCAGAACCGGGGCCTCATCCTTCATGGCTTCCAGGGGGTCATAAACCGCTGGCAGTAATTCATATTCCACTTCAATTAATTGTAAAGCTTCTTCGGCAATTCTCTGGGAAACGGCGGCCACTGCTGCTACCTCATCCCCTACATACCGGACCACTGAATCAAAGATAACCTGGTCTTCCACAGGCTGGAGGGGTGGAATGGTAAAGGTAGAGGTTGCCGAAGTGTTAAATTTCACCCTGGATGTATTGAGGTAGGTGGCCACTGCCTTAACTCCCGGCAAAGCCTCAGCCTTACTGGTATCAATTTTAGTAATCCTGGCGTGGGGGTAGGGACTGCGAAGCACTTTGCCGTATAACATGCCGGGCAGTTTTAGATCGGTGGTAAAGGTGGCAGCACCCATGGCCTTCTCCACTGCATCCAGCTTTCGTACACTTTTGCCCACCACTGCATATTCTTTCTTCACTGTGTTTTCCCCTCCTTTACTGACCTTTGTTTTCTTTCATTTTGTCCGCCGCTGCCAGTACAGCCTGTTCAATCTTTACATATCCGGTGCAGCGGCAGATATTCCCTGCGATGGCTTCTTTAATATCAAGCCGGGCGGGGGTTAGGTTCTTATCTAAAAGAGCTTTGGCGGACATAATCATCCCCGGGGTACAAAATCCGCACTGGATGGCGCCATAATCAATAAAGGTTTCCTGCAGAGGGTGCAAGTTATCACTGGTTCCGATGCCCTCTATGGTTTCCACCTCGGCATCCATGGCTTGCATGGCAGGAACTACGCAGGAGTTCACGGCTTTCCCGTTCATAATCACGGTACAAGCCCCGCATTCCCCCTTGCCGCATCCTTTTTTGGTACCGGTTAAACTCAATTGATCTCTTATAACATCAAGCAAAGTTTCATCAGGAGAAACAAGCAGTTCCATTGACTGTCCATTTAATTGAAATCTTAAAACCTTTTTCTGCACCTTCAATACCTCCCTCGATTTATACCGGAAACAACCCCTTTATTTTGCTGCAACAATCGCCTGGTCCAAAGCCCGGCGCACCAGCACTTCCAAAACTTCTTTCCGGTATTCGGCGGACCCCCTTAAAGCACTGCTCCGCGGGCTGGCTTCAACAACTGCTGCTCTGGCAGCTTCGCCAATCAATTGATCCGTAACCACAGCTCCCTGTAATACCTTTTCCGTCTGACTGGCCCTCAGGGGCTTGGGCGCAACCGGGGCCATCACAATGCGAACCCACTCAACCACGTTGTCTGCCGCCAGTGATAAAACCACCGCCACATTAAGAATCGGCAATGCCAGCGCGCCGCGCTGTGCTAAACGTACAAAGGAAGAACCTTGTTTTGCCTGTAAGGCGGGGAATCGAATGGCAGTAACCACCTGCCTGGAGGCATCTACCGTTGATTTGCCTACCCCGGCATACATTTCTTCCACCGGAACATAATGGGTACCGTTATGGTCTGCAATCTCTGCCACAGCTCCCAGGGCCACCAGGGCCACCGCTGCATCGGCCGCCGGTTGGGCATTTACTACGTTCCCCGCCACGGTGGCTGTGTTTCTGATTTGCAGCGATCCCACAGATCCCGAAGCCATAGCCAGTAGTGGCGCCTTTGATTGGATCAATGATGATTCTTTTATTTCACTATGCGTCACTGCCGCTCCAATGATAATTTGCCCGTCTGCATATTCAATCTTTTTCAGCTTGTCAATTTTACTGATATCCACCAGGCATTTTGCTGACAGCTTACCGGATTGATAGTCAAGTATTGCATCTGTCCCACCGGCAATAATCCTGGCTTCCCCTGCATGGGACTTTAAGCTGTCTAAAGCCTCTTCAACCGACATGGCTAGTACATAATCCTTTAACACCACACTACCTCCCTTATTTAATCCTTTACTCAAAGACACCTTTAGGTTGGCTTGTCATTTCTTAGTTACGCAAGTTTCATGCCTATCTGCTTTTGGATATAAAATCTTTAAATCACCGGGATTCAAAGATTTAGATTAATAGGTTTTTACGGCTGCAAGTCACAAAAAAACGGCAACTTGCCGAAAATTCGGCAAACTGCCGTGCATAAGCGGTTTATCCTCGCTCGTTTAAATAATACCGGAGTATCCGTGGGGTTGAATTGATTCTCTTTGCCGCATTCGCCCGGTTTCCTTTCGCTTGGGCCAGTGCATTTTCTACAATTCGTCTGGCAATGGTATACTGTGATTCCTTTAACAAATTTATCAGTTCGTTTAAATCAATATTAAATGGCAATAACTGCTTGGCCATGATCTCTGAAAACTGGTTAACAATTTCTTTAACGTCCTTGCCTTTTAACAATGCTTCCATACCCCGGGGACTGCCATTATGCACTTTTATTTCGTCCGGCAACGTGTCTGGGGTTATTTGACCGTCTTCGCAAAACACCATCGCCCGAGCCATCATGTTGGCTAATTCTCTTACATTGCCTGGCCATGGGTAATAAAGCAGGAGTTCCATTGCAGCAGGATGAATGCTGATAATGGAATCTGAGCCATGACATTTTTGCGCAAAATGATAGGCCATTGGCTCAATATCGCATGTTCGCTCTCGCAAGGGGGGAATTTCTAAGGATACCACATTTAACCGGTAAAAAAGATCTTCCCGGAATTTCTTTGTGGCCACTGCTTCAGCCAAAGGAATATTGGTGGCGGCAATAATCCTTACATCTGTTTTAAGAAATTTTTCTCCTCCTACCGGAAGGTATTCTCCGTTCTCCAGTACCCTTAAAAGCTTAACCTGAATGGTGGGGCTGGCATCCCCTATTTCATCTAAAAATAACGTACCACCGTTAGCGATCTGGAAAATCCCTTTACGGGCGCCCTGGGCACCGGTAAAGGAACCTCTTTCATGTCCAAACAACTCGCTTTCCAACAAACTTTCTGTGAAGGCGGCACAGTTTACAGCTATAAAGGGGTTGTGAGACCGTTGGCAATGGGTATGAATATACCGGGCCAGGATCTCCTTCCCCACGCCGGTTTCTCCCTGAATGAGAATATTCATGTTTTTACCGGCAATTTTTTGAGCCAGGGTTAGGATTTTTATAAAAGGACTTTCGGGAGAACTTACAATCCCCTTTCCGGCCAATTCTTCAACAATCCGGTTTTCTTCCCGGGCCGGTTGATGAAGCGCGTCTGAAAGGGCCGACTCAACTAAAGCCTCCAATTCTTCCAGTTCCTCAAAGGGCTTTTCTATGTAGTCGTAAGCACCTAATTTTATAGCATCCACGGCGGTTTTTACTGTACTGTAGCCGGTCATAATAACCACCCGGCATTCGGGCTGCACCGCCTTTATTTGCTCCAGCACCTTAATTCCGTCGGTATCCGGAAGCCTTAAATCCACCATGGCTAAATAGAAGGAATCCTTCGCTAGCCTCTCCGCCACATCCCTGCCCGTACAGGCATTCACCACCCGGTAACCCTTTTCGCAAAGGAGGAAATTAAAAAAATTTCCCACCTCTAACTCATCGTCTACCACCAATATGTTGATTTGTTGTGTCACTTTAACCCTTTCTTCACTACCAAAGAAGCCTCTAAGGGTACCGGGCTAGGGCTTTCCGTCAGCTTGGGTATTGTCCAAAGCCATGGCGGTAGAATTGTAGTGCGGAGTGAACCAGGCAAGGGAAGCACCTTTTATTTGGTCATTCCGCTGCAACGAGGAGGGGAATAAAGTGACACAACAAATCAACATATTGGTGGTAGACGATGAGTTAGAGGTGGGAAATTTTTTTAATTTCCTCCTTTGCGAAAAGGGTTACCG
>JAMCWI010000161.1 GCA_023481335.1 Bacillota bacterium
CGGAAAACGCCCAGCAGAAGCTGCAGGAGGCCGTCCAGCGCATAGTGAACGAAGGTTCGGGAGGAATCATCTGTATCATTATTTAGCTAAAAAAAGACTGCCGGTCTTAAGGGCCGGTTTTTTCTTTTTATGGAAATTATGCATTGTGGAAAATTTAAGCGCAAGCTGTAAATAGGCCCTAACGGGTCCGCCGGCGCGATATTGTTCTTGCTTCCTTCCTCCGGGCGGTGCTATAATGTCTACCAAGCGCGGGCACTCTATCCAGGTTCCCGTTGCTTTGGCCGGCGCCGGAGGCTACATAACCAGGGCATTCCCGGGCACGGCAAAAAAATTGTAGTTTCTTGCGAGTCCGGAAAGTTTTTGGTGTTCGAAAGTGAATTTCGGATCTCGCGGGTTGGACGGCAAACGGGATGTTAAGCCTTTAGGGCTTGAATCCCTGGCTTATGGGAAAGGGGAGAAGGTAATGTCCTCAAAAGTGATTAACGTCGGGCTTTTGGGCTTGGGCACGGTTGGCCGCGGCGTCTACAGGATATTAAAAGAAAACGGGGACGTCATAGGGCAAAGGGCCGGTGTTGTCATTCGCGTAAAGAAAGTACTGGTGCGCGATATCGCCAAAAACCGGGGCATAGAGATAGAGGAAGGGCTTTTGACCGGGGACGTTAATGATATCCTGAATGACCCTGATATAGATATTGTAGTTGAATTATTGGGTGGTATAAACCCTGCTTTCGAATACGCCCTGGCCGCGCTTACACGGGCGAAAAGTGTGGTAACCGCCAACAAGGATGTAATTGCCGTCCACGGGCGGGAGCTTTTCGCCGCCGCGGACAAACACGGCCGCGACCTCTTTTTTGAAGGAAGCGTCGCCGGCGGCATACCGATCATAGGGCCGTTGAAAGACTCTCTTGCGGCAAACCGCATCCGTCAGGTCATTGGCATCGTTAACGGCACAACCAACTACATGCTCACCAGGATGAGTAAGGAGGGCCTGCCTTTTGACGAAGTGCTCAAGGAGGCGCAGGCCCTGGGCTACGCCGAGGCTGACCCGGCCGCAGATGTGGAGGGCTTTGACTCCGCCCGAAAAATTGCAATTCTGGCTTCTATCGCCTTTAATACCAGGGTAACATTGGGCGATGTATACGTGGAAGGAATTACGCGCATTACTGCAGAAGATATAGCTTATGCCGGCGAACTCGGCTTCACCGTAAAACTGCTGGGCATCGCCAAGGAAACCGCCGATGGTGTGGAAGTAAGGGTGCACCCGGCCATGCTGCCGAAAAACCACCCGCTGGCGGCGGTAAACGATGTTTATAACGCCATTTTTGTACTGGGTGACGCTGCCGGTGAATTGATGTTTTACGGCCGGGGCGCAGGGGAGTTACCGACGGCGAGCGCGGTTGTGGCCGATATAATGAATGCGGCCCGCAACCTTTCCTTAAACGTCCCAGGCATTATCGGATGCACTTGTTTCGAGGAAAAACCGGTCAAACCGATGGGGGCCACCTCCACCCGTTACTACATCAGGCTCCGCGTGTCCGACCGCCCCGGGGTGCTGGCCGGCATAGCCTATGTTTTTGGAGATAATGAAGTCAGCCTGGCCTCGGTCATCCAGAAACATTCCGCCGGCAAAGCTGCGGAGATAGTGCTTGTAACCCACGAGGTGCCGGAGAAGAACCTGCAAAATTCGCTAAAAAAATTGCAGGACTTGCCGATAGTTTATCAAATTTCCAACGTCATCAGGGTGGAAGGTGAAAATGAAAGCAGCTAGCAGCTGTCGGACTATTAAATTGTTAGGAACGGCTGTACTACCCGCCGGTTGATATAAAAATTATTATTATGTTTCCCCCTTGTTTTGCATTTGATAAAAATACTAATCGAAAAGTTTTTTCTTTTTTCGACTACTGACTACTGGCTACCGCCGCTAATGGAGGGCTTCGATGATCCGGGTACAAGTGCCGGCCACCACTGCCAATCTGGGGCCGGGATTCGACTGCCTGGGAATGGCGCTTGAACTTTATAACGTGGTGGAAATCAGCCCGGCTGGCCGTGGCCTGACCATTGAAGTTATTGGCGAGGGGTCCTCCGAGATCCCGAGGGATGAGCGTAACCTTGCCTATCAGGCCGCCCTGCGTGTTTTTCGCCAGACCGGCTACGCCCTGCAGGGCTTGAAAATGCGCTTGATCAACCAGATTCCTCCGGCACGGGGACTTGGGAGCAGCACGGCAGCGGTGGTGGGGGGTATTATTGCGGCTAACCTCCTGGCAGGAGGAAAGCTGGGCACGAAAGAAATAATCAGCCTGGCCGGAAACATGGAAGGCCACCCTGACAACGTATCAGCCGCCGTTTTAGGTGGAATTGTGGTTGCAGTGCAGGCTGAGGGAGAAATAAAATACTTGAAGATCCTGCCGCCCCCCGCCTTAAAGGGAGTGGTGGCTGTGCCGGACTTCAACCTGGCCACAAGGACTGCCCGTGAAATACTGCCCCAGCAGGTCAGTTTCCAGGACGCTGTTTTCAATATAGGGAGGGTGGCCCTTTTAATAGCTTCACTGCAGCAAGGTGACCTGAGCCTCCTGTCCACGGCCATGGAAGACCGGATACACCAGCCATACCGGTCCGGCATGATCCCCGGGTTTAAAAAGGTGCTGGCCGCGACAAGACTCGCCGGCGCCCGGGGAGTCAGCCTGAGCGGCGCCGGGCCCACTGTGATTGCCTTTGCCGACGGGAATTTTGAGCTGATCGCCAGGGTAATGCAGGACACCTTTCGGCAGAACGGCGTTAGGGCGAAAGTTATGGTTTTGAAGCCGAGCCCCGTAGGCGCCCGGGCGCTTGAGATAAAATAATCCTAAACCAGGATGGCTTAGAATTTTTATAATACTATATTTGTACCGGATAAGGAATCTTACTTTAAATAACTAACCACTAATTACCAACGACCAACGACCAAAAAGGAAGGCGATTAAAAACAATGCTTGTAGTACAAAAATACGGCGGCAGCTCTGTGGCGGATGCCGGGAGGATTTGCAGGGTGGCGCGCCGGGTTGCCGACGTGTACGAGCAGGGGCACCAGGTGGTGGTGGTAGTATCGGCCATGGGTGATACAACTGACGAACTGATTCACCTGGTCAGCGAGATTACCGGAAACCCGCCCGATCGTGAAATGGACGTCCTCCTTTCCACCGGCGAGCAGGTTTCTATAGCGCTTCTGGCCATAGCCATCAAGGACCTGGACAAGCCGGTCATTTCTTTGACCGGCGCGCAGGTGGGCATCCTGACCGACAACTCCCATACCAAGGCGCGAATTCTCAAGGTAAACAGCACAAGGCTGCGAGGGGAGCTTGACAGGGGAAATATAGTGGTCGTTGCCGGTTTTCAGGGCATTGACGAAAAAAACGATATCACCACCTTGGGCCGGGGTGGTTCCGACACTACAGCGGTAGCCCTGGCGGCCTCACTTAAGGCCGATCTCTGCGAGATCTATACTGATGTGGACGGGGTCTATACCACCGACCCGCGGGTTGTGCCGGAGGCGCGCAAACTGGACGAGGTGTCTTACGAAGAGATGCTGGAGCTGGCTAACCTGGGTGCTGTAGTCCTGCACCCCCGCTCGGTGGAACTGGCCATGCAGTATAAAATACCGCTGCACGTCCGCTCAAGTTTCAATCATAATCTGGGGACCATAGTAAAGGAGGCAGTCAATATGGAAAAAGCCCTGGTGGTAACAGGGGTGGCCTACGACTCGAACGTGGCCAAACTGGGCATCTACAATGTTTTTGACAAGCCAGGCGTAGCCTACCGGCTGTTCAAGGCGCTGGCGGATGAAAAAATAAACGTCGACATGATCGTGCAGAGCGCCATGCGGGACGACCGCAACGACATCTCCTTCACCTGCACCCAGGCCGACCTGAATAAGGCTCAGTCCGTGCTGGAGAGGATCCTTCCCGACCTGGGAGCGGACGGATTCTCCTGCGAGGACGGCGTGGCCAAGGTGTCCATCGTCGGCGCCGGCATGGTCAGCAACCCCGGCGTGGCCGCCATGATGTTCGAGGCCCTGGCCGAAAAGGGGATCAACCTGGAAATGATCAGCACTTCAGAGATAAAGGTGTCGGTAATAATCAGGGAGGAAGACGCCAAAAGGGCAGTTCAGGCCCTGCACGATAAATTCAACATGGCCCGCGGGAGCCAGGAATAAAAACCCGCGTAAAAACACGGTTTTAAGGTGGTACCCCGGCATTTGCCGGGGCTTTCTAATTCTAATGATTGATAAGCTGTATGCCTTTAAAGGGCGCGGCGGTCTGATCAGAGGGAAGCCATGAGAGTGGTTTTCCTGCTTTATAGAATTATTCGTTTTGAGCGATATTTAGCCGGGCCGCTTTCCGGTTCCTTTAGCGGACTCTTGATGAAAGCGATTTCCCAGAGTTTTCGCGCCGGCGCCGGCAAGGTCCTCAGACCGTAATAATCTTCTTTGAATACTTCTCCCACCCGCGCGGCCCCGTAAAAATCGAACAACCACTTGACCTGCAAATACGTCCCTAAGGACAGAACGGTCCTGATCACTAAACGGTAATTCTTATACCCGTCCAGGGCGGTAAAATCGTAATTGTGGAAAAGGGGGGCAAGATCATCCGGCAACTTCAATCGGCGTCACTCCCCGCCATGTTTTGTTTTTCCAGGTAAACCCGCACCAGCGACCTGAAGTATTCTTCCATATCCTTTACGGTCAGTTTTATTCCGGCGGCTGTAACAAGGGGAATATCCCTGTCTTCCAGGTCCTCAGTGTAAACTAGCTGTTCTAAGAAGAGTTTTGGAGAAAAAAGCGGCTCGCCGTCAATTGTAAATTTTATAAATGCTTGTTGAATTATTTCTTCAATTGTGGTGATACCTTTCTCCAGTAAAAAATAGAGGTCGAAATAATCCCTGGTTGTTGCGCCGGAATAAAACTGACCGTAAAG
>JAMCWI010000014.1 GCA_023481335.1 Bacillota bacterium
AATGATATACAACGCCCAAACGAGTACGAATCAAAATAAAGCCCCCTTGGTTTGATAAATCAATCCATTGACATTTCTGTTGAGTTCAATTCCCTCTGATAAAAGTTTCATTTATGTAAACTAATTGAATAATGCTTAATGGTAATTATTTACATAAAATCCCTTTACTAAACACGAATCCCATACCTTCCATCAATCACTACTCCTTTATTGCCTGGGCTGTATTGATGATCTCCACCATGAATTGCGCGTTGGCCACCAGGTTTTCTTCCGAAATAAATTCCTCCGTGGTATGGACCTTGGACATGCCAATGCCTAAATTGGCACAGGCAATGCCCTGGCCATTAAATATATTGGCATCGCTGCCGCCGCCGGTTTGACCGAGGAATGGCTTGATGCCGATGTTCCCGGCTGCCTGCAGGGCGATACGGACCGGCAGGGAATCCGGGGCCAAGTTAATTGGATCGTATTCTTTTTCCACGTCAATGGCCGCCGTGGCTCCGAACTTCTCGGCGGCTTTGTTGATTTCCTCCACCATGTGATCGACCTGGGCCTTGGCTTTGACCGGGCTGATGCTGCGGGCTTCGCCCTTGATGTTGGTTTGTTCCGGCACAATATTGGTGGCAACCCCGCCGGAAATAAGGCCGACATTGGAGGTGGTTTCTTTGTCAATGCGCCCCACCTGCATGCCGGAGATGGCGTGGGAGGCCACCACGATGGCATTAATACCCTGTTCCGGGGCCATGCCCGCGTGGGCTGCTTTTCCTTTGATGGTAGCATTAAAGCTGTACTGGGTAGGAGCTTTGATGATGATTTCTCCCGGGGGGCCGCCGCTGTCCAGAACAAAACCGGCCTTCGCTTTAATCCGGCTCTAATCTAAATTTTTAGCACCCACCAGGCCAATTTCCTCTGCCACCGTAAAGACCACCTGAATGCCGCCGTGGGCCATCTGTTCTTCCTTTACCACCCGCAGGCACTCCAGGATGGCTGCAATGCCTGCTTTATCATCCGAGCCTAAGATGGTGTCACCGGCGGAGCTGATGACACCCTTTTCACGCCGGGGCCTCACTCCTTTGCCGGGTTTTACCGTATCCATATGGGCGGAGAGCAGCAGCAGAGGCCCTTTTCCCCCGTTGCCGGGCAGGGTGGCAATGAGATTGCCGGTTCCCCGGCCTACCTCTACAAAGTTACCGGCATTATCCTCAAACACTTCCAGCCCCAGGGACACCAGTCTCACTTTCAGCAGATCCGCCAACTGCCGCTCTGCACCGGACTCACTGTCCACCTGGACCAGTTCCATAAATTCCTGTATTAATCTTTCTGCGTCTACCATTGGGCACCTCCGGAATTTTCTACCTGCTGTCCACCAACTTAATACAACCCAAAGATAAAGTCAAGCCGACAGCAATCATTTCATGATATGCCATCGGCCCGACGAGGTTGATTTTTATTTTTTCATTTCCTTAACCAGTTGGGTACCCTTTTCCAGAACCAGTTGGGTACCCTTTTCCAGGGCCTGCCGGTTGACAGGAATCATGTTGTGGCGTCTGGCAGGCAGAACCTTCTTTAAGGATTCCACCACGGATTCAATGGACACAATGCCCGTTAACTCGATTAAAGCACCAAGAATGACGTTGTTGGCAACCTTGGTATTGCCCAGTTCTTCGGCAATTTGGTTGGCGGCAATCTCCATAACCTGAACGTCATCCCTTTTTACCTTCTGGTCAACCAGTGAGGAATTGATTAAAATGATCCCTCCGGGCACCACGGCCTTTTCAAACTTATCCAGGGAGGGACGGTTCATTACAATCAGGGTGGTGGGCTCGGTAACCAAAGGGGAACTGATGGGTTCGTCGGAAATGGTAACGCTGCAGTTGGCGGTGCCGCCGCGCATTTCCGGACCGTAAGAAGGAATCCACGCCACCTGCTTATTTTCAATCATCCCTGCGTAGGCCAGCAATTGGCCGGTGGAGAGAACCCCCTGGCCGCCAAACCCTGCGATTAAAACTTCCTGCAGCATTTACTTCACCTCCGCCGGTTCTTTGTACACGCCAAGGGGGTAATAGGGCAGCATGTTATCTGCCAGCCACTTCAGAGACTCCTTGGGTGACAGACCCCAGTTGGTGGGACAGGTGGATAGAACCTCCACCAGGCTAAAACCCAGACCGGCCTGCTGTACTTCAAAGGCCTTCCGAATGGCTTTCTTGGCCTGGGTGATATGCTTGGGATCATGAACCGACACCCGGGCCACGTAGACCGCCCCATCCAAGGTGGACAGCATCTCGCTGATCTTCACCGGCAGGCCCGCAGCTTCCTTTTCCCGTCCCTTGGGGGTGGTGGTGGTCTTTTGACCCGGCAGGGTGGTGGGGGCCATTTGGCCGCCGGTCATGCCGTAAACCGCATTATTGACAAAGACGGTGGTAATCTTTTCGCCACGGGCCGCAGCGTGAACAATTTCCGCAGTGCCGATGGAAGCCAAATCGCCGTCCCCCTGGTAGGTAAACACCATACGGTCGGGCAATGTCCGCTTGATGCCGGTGGCTACGGCGGGGGCACGGCCATGGGCGGCCTGGAACATGTCCATATTGAAATAGTCATAAGCAAACACGGAACAGCCGACGGGGCAAACTCCCACCGTGTGATCCCGGATTCCCATTTCGTCAATCACTTCGGCCACCAGGCGATGAATGATGCCATGGGTACAGCCGGGACAATAGTGGAACTGCTTATCGGTTAAAGCCGCCGGACGCTTAAACATTACCTTGGCCATTATTCATCACCCCCCGCCATGATTTTCTTAACCTCGGCCAAAACATCCTTGGCCAGGGGCACCATGCCGCCGCTGCGACCGTAGAAATGGACGGGCTTCTTACCGTTAACCGCCAGTTTTACATCTTCAATCATTTGGCCCATGCTCATCTCCACACACAAAAACCTTTGCGCCTGTTCCGCAGCTTTGGCATACACCTTGGATGGGAAGGGCCACAGGGTAATGGGTCTGATCAGCCCGGCTTTAATGCCTTCGGCCCGGGCTTTGTCTACCACGGATTTGGCAATCCGTGCCGCCGTGCCAAAACCCGTTAGCACGATTTCCGCATCTGCCAGCCGGTACTCTTCCCAGCGGGTTTCCTCGGTGGCAATGGCTTCATACTTGGCAAACAGTCTATGGTTCAGCTTTTCGCAATCTTCGGGCACGATATAGAGGGAATTGATAATATTGGGGGTCTCTCTGCCTTTTAAGCCGCCGGCAGCCCAGGGTTTGGCGGTAATCTCCGGCAGGGTAACCTCATCGGCCAATTCCACCGGTTCCATCATTTGTCCCAGAATACCGTCCCCCACCAGCATAACCGGCGTCCGGTATTTGTCGCCAAGATCAAAGGCCACCTGCATCAAATCAATAATTTCCTGTACGGAGGCAGGAGCCAGCACGATTAATTTGTAATCACCATGGCCGCCGCCTTTGACAGCCTGGAAGTAGTCCGACTGGGCCGGGGCGATGCTGCCAAGGCCGGGGCCCCCGCGCATGACGTTGACAATGACACAGGGCAGTTCAGCCCCCGCCAGGTAGGAGATCCCTTCCTGCATAAGACTTAATCCCGGACTGGAGGAAGATGTCAGCACGCGAAAACCGGTGCCGGCAGCCCCGTACACCATGTTAATGGAAGAGGTTTCACTTTCCGCCTGTAAAAAAACACCGCCTACCTCCGGCATCCGTTTTGCCAGGTAGTGGGGAAGCTCACTCTGGGGGGTAATGGGATAGCCAAAGAAATGACGGCAGCCGGCCCGGATGGCTCCTTCGCCGATGGCCTCGTTCCCTTTCATCAGTACCTTGCTCAAGCCTGCTTCTCCTCCTTTACCACTTCGATCACAACGTCCGGACACATGCGGGCACACATGGCACAGCCCTTGCACTTATCCATTTCCACCACTGCCGCCGGGTGAAAGCCCATGGCATTAATGTGATCCGCCAGGACAATGATCTTTTCGGGGCAAACTGTGATACATAATTCACAACCTTTGCAACGATCTTCCCGGAATGATACTGTGGCCAAGTTTTTTCCCTCCTTTGGGGTCAGACCCCTTTTACCACTTTTTACCAGGGGGTATTCATATAAAATTCCAGTGGCAGGATGGGAACCCCCGGCACCAGTGCTTCGACTTCGTTTGCCAACGACTTTGGGGATGCCATGAAGGCTGCGGGCAGACCAAGTTTTTCTGCCATCTGGGTGACTTTGCCGTACCCTTCCACCATCACCTGGGGATCGGTGTGACGGCCGAGGTTGGTGTTGCTGACCAATCCTGTCACCTTGAGGCGGGAGTTGATTTCAATGCTGCGCATGATTTTGACCACCCCGTCCAGATCCCTGGTAAAGGGGCGGCAAGTGTTCACCACAAAATACAGATCGAAGCGGCCTTCCTGCAGGATGGGCCTATACATGCCCAGCACGATGGCACCCACATCATCGCCGCCCACATCGCAGACACAATAGCCCTCCGCAGCCTGCAGGGCACCACGGATGGCAGGGGTAAGGGCCGGTACGTCGGCATTGACCAGATGGCCGGGCGGGCAAACCACATGCAGCCCCTGACCGGCCAGGTTATCCTTGGCCAGGCGGGTGCGGAAATAGGGATTGATAATATCCAAATCCACCAGGGAGACCTTCTCCCCCCGTTGGTGCAGCATGCGCGCAAAATTAATGGAAATCTCCGTTTTACCGCTGCCGAGGTTGGCGGTAAAGATGGTAATGGGTTTTATGTTAATTTGCATTCATTAAACCTCCGCCATTTACAATATTATTTCGTCTAATCTTACAAAAAACCTTCCCTGCCCGGCTTAAAATAATAACCAGCTGTGGCAACTTTGGTTAATTCCGCCCCAACTGGTCCAGGTAATTCAGTATTTTGTT
>JAMCWI010000164.1:0-1138 GCA_023481335.1 Bacillota bacterium
GTGACAACCTTTTCAATGCCCGACCCCAGTTCATTCACCGCATCCACCGCCAGACCGGACAGGGTCAGCCGGTCGGCCAGTTCCTGGGGTGTCAGGTCAATATCAACATATTCTTTCAGCCAACGACAGGAAACACGCATGGTCTGTAAACCTCCCGATATTATCTTAGAATTGCGCCAGGAATCGTAAATCGTTGTCAAAGAGGAGGCGCAGATCGTCGATGCCGTATTTTAACATGGCAATCCGCTCAACTCCCATGCCAAAGGCAAAGCCGGTGACTTCCTCCGGGTTGTAGCCGGACATCTCCAGCACCCTGGGATGCACCATGCCGGAACCGAGAATTTCCAGCCAGCCGCTGCCTTTGCAGACCCGGCAGCCGCCGCCCTTGCAGTTGAAGCAGGAAATATCCACTTCCGCACTGGGCTCGGTAAAGGGGAAGTAACTGGGACGCAGCCGGGTGCGGGTATCCGGTCCGAACATTTGGCGGGCAAAGGTGGCCAGTACCCCTTTTAAATCCGCAAAGGTGATGTGTTTATCCACCACCAAGCCTTCCACCTGGTGGAACATAGGAGAGTGGGTGGCATCGTCATCCCGGCGGTAGACCCGTCCCGGGCAGATGACCTTCACCGGCACCTGGGGTACCGTCTTTTCCATAGTCCGAACCTGCACAGGGGATGTGTGGGTTCTCAGCAGCACCTCGGGATTGATGAAAAAGGTATCCTGCATGTCCCGGGCCGGATGATCCTTGGGCAGGTTTAACGCTTCAAAGTTATAGTAGTCCAATTCAATTTCCGGGCCCTCGGCAATTTTAAAGCCAAGACCCAGGAAGATGTTCTCAATCTCCTGCATTACCTGGGTTAAGGGGTGCAGTTTCCCTAGGTTAAACCGCGCCCCCGGCAGGGTGACGTCCAGGGTTTCCGCAGCCAGCTGCCGGGCCTTTTGCCCTTCCTTCACCTTTGTATTTCTTTCTTCCAGGGCAGATTCGATTTTTTCCCTGACTTCGTTGGCAATTTGGCCAATACGGGGTCTTTCCTCGGCAGACAGCACCCCCATGCCCCGCAGGACCTGAGTCACTTCCCCTTTTTTACCCAGGTATTTCACCCGGATCTCATTAATTACCTCCGGCGTGTCGCCCCCC
>JAMCWI010000164.1:1148-4900 GCA_023481335.1 Bacillota bacterium
AATAGGGACGGAATGTCTCCGTGGTACCACCCAAATTGTTCTTTCAACGCTGTAAAGAACCACTTAGAGGATAAAAAATAAATTTATCCACTTCCGATAACGGCAGAAGAACCGGCGCAACCTACTGGTATGGGAACCATACGTTCAGAACGCAGCTCGGGGGCGAACTTTCCGAAGAGTTTCTTTAAAAGGGCTTCCAGTCGCGGCCCTCTCTCCCTGTAAAGAAATCGTCAACATACTTCTTCCCCGTCATAGCGTTACATCAATATTAATGGATAACCAGCCGCCTGTAGATCATGTAGGCATTGACTGATCCGGTTGCTTCGAACAGCCTCCAAAAAAATTCGGCGGTTAACAGCATGTAACCACAACCTTTCTTCCTTTTTTGGGGACCTTTCGACACTGATTATACCATATGGGTACTTGCAAGACAAGGAAGTTTACTGAATTTTATGTCCTCTGCCTAACGGCTTCGTACAGCAAGATGGACGTTGCCATGGCCACATTCAGCGATTCCGCCCTGCCCGGCATGGGAATGGTAACTTTTTGATTTTTATAATCATAGACCTCCGGCCGGGGGCCTGCCCCTTCATTGCCAACCACAATGCCCACCGGGACTTTAAGGTTCACATCAAAAATCGGTCTGCCGCCGGCAGGATCTCCCACAATCAGGGTAAGGCCCACCGAGGTGAGATAGTGAAGGGCTTCCGCCGCATCTTCCACCGTTACCACCGGCAGGTGGAATAATGAACCCATGGTGGAGCGCAGGGTTTTCGGGTTGTAAAGATCCACCGTGCCTTTTAACAACACCACCCCGCTGGCACCGGCAGCGTCCGCGGAACGGATAATGGTGCCCAGGTTGCCGGGATCTTGCACCCCGTCTGCGATGAGTACCAAAGGCAGCTGCGTCGGCGGCAGTACGTCGGCCAGGGTGTAAGCGGGCTGCCAGAGCACCGCCAGGACGCCCTGGGGGGTTTCTGTATCTGCCAGTTCAGCCATGATGCTGTCAGTCACTTGAAGCACCTCAGCCCCTTTATTCCCGGCGGCTTCCAACAGGTCGGCCCCCCGCCGGGACCCGGCGGCTTGGGCGGTATAAACAAAACACTCTACACGCCAATTACTGTGCAAAGCCTCCTCCACCAGGCGGACGCCCTCCACCAGGAACTTCCTTTCTTTTTGCCGGAAATTCCGTTGGGACAGCTTGCGTATATACTTTATTTTCGGGTTTTGGGGTGAGGTAATCATTATATCTCTACCGTCTCAAAGTGTTGCAGCTTTTCAGTCTTGCCAATCACCACCAGGACATCCCCTTCTTTAATCATTTGGTTGGCGCCGGGAGAGATCATTATTTCTTCAGCCCTTCGGATGGCCAAAATGCTCACGCCATACTTATTTCTGGCGCCGGACTCCACCAAGGTTTTACCCACAAACTGTGACGGTGCCAGCATCTCAACCAGACTGTACTCCGGTGAGAGGGAGATTTGTTCCATCACGTTTTTGGAAATCAGGGCGTGGGCCACCTTCACTCCCATATCCCTTTCCGGGAATACCACCTTATCCGCTCCTACCCGTTCCAGCACCTTTCCATGTAAGGCATCCTGGGCTTTGGCCACCACATTTTTGACACCCATCTCCTTCAGCATCACAGTGACCAAAATATTGGCCTGTATATCCTGACCAATGCCCACCACCACCACATCGAAATTGCGAATCCCTACGGCCTTAAGGGCATGTTCGTCCAAGGCATCGATTTGAACCGCATGGGTTACTTCCTCAACAATATCATTAATCCGCTCTTCGCTGCTGTCCAGTGCTAATACCTCATAACCCATCTTGGTAAGGGTAATGGCCACACTGGTGCCAAACCGGCCCAATCCTATTACAGCAAATTGTTTCATATCCTATGGGCCTCCTATCCAATAATGATTCGCTCCTCGGGATAGCGGTACTGCTGTTTTCTTTTCTCCCTGGCGGTCAGGGCGTAGGCCACGGTCAAAGGCCCCAAACGGCCAAGGAACATGGTAATCATAATCAGAACTTTCCCCCCGTCGGACAATGTCGGGGTTAACCCGGCGGAGAGCCCCACGGTAGCTAGGGCGGAAACCACTTCAAACAATATCTTATTAAAATCGGCCTCTTCAAGAACACCCAGTACCAGGGTGGCAAAAACAATCCAACTGATGGCCAAAAGGATAATGCCCAAACCCTTGTATATTTGCTCCTTCGGTATTCTTCGACCGAATAACTCGGCATCTTCTTTGCCCTTGGCCATAGAAATGACCGCTAAAACCACCATGCCAAAGGTGGTTGTTTTAATACCGCCGCCGGTGGAGCCGGGGGAAGCCCCGATAAACATTAAAATGATGATAAAGAAAAGCGTGGACGGGTGCAGGGCGGTTATATCCAGGGTGTTAAAACCCGCTGTTCGGGGAGCCACCGATTGAAACCAACTGGCCCATAGTTTGTCACTCCAACTCAACCCAGCCAGGGTGTTGTTATATTCCAGCAAAAAAATCACCACCATAGCCTAACAGCAGCAGGATGGCAGTGACCAGCAGCGTCAGGCGGGTATGGAGCGACAGCCTTTTCTTTTTTTTGTACCTTAACAGGTCCGCCATTACCATAAAGCCGATACCGCCCAAAATAATGTCAATGCCGATGGCAAAATTTATAATGGGATCGCCTACGTACTGGGTAAGGCTGCGAAACTCACCGAAGAGATCAAAACCTGCATTATTAAACCCCGAAATGGCGTGAAACACACTGAAGCCGATTCCCTTGGCCACTCCCAGTTGGGGTATAAACCGCAGCGCCAGCAAAAGGGCAACCGCCAATTGAACCGCGAGGGTTAGCAGGATCACCTGTTTGGCCAGTTTAATTAAACCGCTGAGTTCAATTACTTTTAGCGATTCCTGGATCAGCAGGCGTTCACTAAATGTAACACGGCGGCCTAAAATCAGCCAAAACAATACCGCCATGGTCATAAATCCCAGGCCGCCTATCTGGATTAAACTGATGATCACAATTTGTCCAAAGGTGCTCCAGTATGTCCCTGTGTCAACCACCACCAGGCCGGTAACACAGACAGCAGAGGTGGAGGTGAAAAGGGCCGTCAGGAAACTTGTGGGCTGGCCGCTGGCGGATGACACCGGCAGCATTAAGAGCAGTGCTCCCACAAAGATTAAAACAGCAAAACCCGTAACCAACACCCTGGGGGGATGGCTGAGAAATCCGTTTCTGGTTTGCAAAAAATCGCCTCTTCCCTATAGATGGTACGGATAAATTATAACAAATCATACAATTTATGCTAGGGGATCAGTGAAAAAGCATGGTACTGTGACCATGCTTTATTGTAAATCTATGTTCTATTTTATATACAACCCTTAGGCCAGGTTGGCTTTTGCTACCTCTACCAGTTGGCCGAAGGCCTTGGCATCGTTAACAGCCAGGTCTGCCAGCATCTTACGGTTTACTTCCACCCCGGCTTTTTTCAGGCCGTTGATGAAACGGCTGTAGGACAGGCCGTTGATACGAGTAGCGGCATTGATACGAGCAATCCAGAGCTTACGGAAATCACGCTTTTTCTGACGGCGGTCTCTGTAAGCATAAAATAACGCCTTCATGACGGCCTGGTTGGCTACCCTGAACAGCTTGCTGCGGGAACCTCTGTAACCTTTGGCCAGTTTAAGAATTTTTCTGTGTCTATTGCGAGAAACCACACTGCTTTTCGCCCGTGGCATGATCATTACCTC
>JAMCWI010000062.1:0-4179 GCA_023481335.1 Bacillota bacterium
GCGCTGAACGTGCAGCGCGCGGACATCCACCCGAGAGTGTCCGGGCACATCCCCGAGATTGCCGGTATGATCGAGCGGCTGGTGGCAAACGGGTTTGCCTACGCGGTGGACGGGGACGTCTATTTTTCAGTCCGGCAGTTTAAAGGGTACGGAAAGCTTTCCGGCCGCACCCTTGAGGACATGCTGGCCGGCGCGCGGGTGGAAGTGGACGAGCGGAAGAAGGATCCCCTGGACTTTGCCCTGTGGAAGGCGGCCAAACCCGGCGAGCCGGCCTGGCCCAGCCCCTGGGGTAAAGGGCGCCCGGGCTGGCACATCGAGTGCTCGGCGATGTCCTTGAAATACCTGGGGACCAAATTTGACATCCACGGCGGGGGATTTGACCTGGTCTTCCCGCACCACGAAAACGAGATTGCCCAGAGCGAGGCGGCCACCGGGGAACCATTTGTCCGCTATTGGATCCACAACGGCTTTATCACCGTAAACGAGGAGAAAATGTCAAAATCACTCGGCAACTTTTTTCTCGTACGGGAGATACTCGCTGAATTCCCGCCCGAATTGGTACGCTTCTTTCTGTTGTCTACCCATTACCGCAGCCCGCTGGACTTCGACGACGAAAAGCTGACCGCCGCAGGGCGGGGACTGGAGCGGATCAAGACCAGCATTCGACTTCTGACCGAAGCCCTCGAAAAACCGGCGGATGACAGTGCTGCTGTACTCGCGGGCGAACTCGCCGCCTCGTTTGACTCTTATAAAAATTCATTCGAGTCGGCCATGGAAGACGACTTGAATACCGCCCTGGCCATCGGGGTATTGTTTGACCTGGCCAGGGAGACAAACGCCGCCGTGGGGCGGCTTGGTGCGTCAGTGGCGCCGGTAGACAGGAATATCCTGTCCAGGGTGCTTAAGCTTTTTCAGTCTTTCAACGACATACTCGGTATATTCAAGGTGGAAGTGGACGAGCGGAGGCTCCTTTTGGACGGTGGTGCCGGGGACGGCGCGGGCTTGAATGAGGGGCTTTTGAATTTGCTCATTGAACAGCGCCAGGAAGCACGGCGCAAAAAGGACTGGGCGACTGCCGACCGCATCCGGGACGGGTTAAAGTCGCTTGGCATCGTTCTCGAAGACACGCCGCAGGGAGTGCGCTGGAAAAAGCAGGGATAGAAATGCCTATTGCCAGGAAAGAAAAAATCATTCGCCCGGAAGAACTGCCGGCGCTGGCTCTGGCCTACGTGGGGGATGCCGTGTTCGAACTGGCGGTGCGGAGCTACCTGGCCGGTTCGGGCCTGGTCAAGGTGCGCCGCCTGCACGACGAAGCGGTCAAATACGTAAGCGCCGGCGCGCAGGCCAGGATCTTGCGCTCACTTGAGGGTAAACTTACGGAAGAAGAGGCTGCCGTCGCGCGGCGCGGCCGCAACGCCAGGTCCGCACACACCCCCAGGGGCGCCAATGTGCTTGAATACCGCCTCAGCACTGCCCTTGAGAGTCTTGTGGGTTATCTCTATCTGAAGGGTGATACTGTACGCCTTAATGAAATTATGGCCATGGCCCGGGAAGTTATTGATAATAAGAGGTGATCAGATGGGAGCCAGCAGTTTAAGCGTATTACTCCTCCGCTTCACACCCGGTCCGGAGGAGCTTGTAGCTATGGGGGCCAAACTCTGCTATTCAGCGGCAGGCATTGGGGATTTACGGCAGGGTATCGAGCATCGGGACCAGTCCGGCTTTTTAAAACACATTCTCGCTTCCGGACACCTTTCACCCATTGAACATGCCAGTTTTACATTCGGCATCGAGGGGGTGTCCAGAAGCCTTTTAGCCCAGATTACCCGGCACCGCATCGCCAGTTTCAGCGTGAAATCGCAGCGCTACGTTTCTGAGGTAAGTGATAAGAGAGAAGATAAGGTTTTTAACTATATCATCCCGCCGCGCATCCGGGATCTGGGTCCGGAACAGGTTCGCCGGTTTGAATCCCAGATGCGCCAGATCCAGGAGTGGTACGACTACTGGGTGGAGCAGCTGGGCAACAAGGGGGAGTCTTCCAACGAGGACGCCCGGTTTGTCCTTCCAAACGCGTCGGAAACAAAAATGGTTGTTACCATGAACGCCCGGGAGCTGCTGCATTTCTTTTCCCTGCGCTGCTGCAACCGGGCGCAGTGGGAAATACGCGCCCTGGCCACCGAAATGCTGCGGCTGGTAAAAGCGGTGGCCCCGGTGATATTTAAGGACGCCGGGCCGGACTGCCTGTCCGGCAAGTGCCCGGAAGGCAAGATGAGCTGCGGGAAGAGCGAAGAGGTAAGAAAGAAATTTTCGTCTCTGTAAGCTATCTGTCATGAAAATAGATATTTTATCCTCTGATGGCGCCGCTTGCGGCATGGGCAATTACCCTGAAAATAATATTTTATCCAACCCCAACGGTACCGGTTGCAGGCCGGTCCGGAGGATAACCCCCGGGACGGCCAAAACGCCAACCCTCCGGACAGGCGTAGTCAGGCAGAATGGCGCTACCCCAAAGACGATAAACGCTTTTTCATACTCTGCCGGCGCCGCGACAGCGGCATGGTAGTCTATCCTGAGCATTTAAAATTGGGGACATTCCTTCGCTTTAAGGAATGAAACGTGATGCGACCCCACTCCTTGATTCGTGAAAATAAAGAGTTGGATTACTTATAAACCAAGAAGGTGTGTCCTCGCACCTATTAACTGGAGGTTTTCAATCTGGATGACGTGATTGCCGGCCGCAACCCGGTGCGTGAAGCTCTCCTGGCCGGCAGGCCGATCAACAAGGTAATGATGGCCTTCGGTGGTGAATCTGGCGCCCTTCAGGAGATCTTCAGCCTGGCCCGGGATAAAAACATACCTGTCCAGAGGGTAGAGCGCCGGCACCTGGCCAAATTTGCCCCGGAGGTTGCACACCAGGGTGTCGTTGCCCTGGCGGCCGCCAGAGCCTACGTTGAACTGGAGGACATCCTGGAATCAATTCCCGCAGGGATAGATCCTTTTTTGCTTTTATTGGACGAGATTAACGACCCGCATAACCTGGGCGCTATCCTGCGCACGGCGGATGCGGCCGGAGTCCACGGCGTGGTCATTCCGCGCCGGCGGGCGGCGCCTCTTACGCCCGTGGTTGTTAAGGCCTCCGCGGGGGCAGCCCTGTATGTACCGGTGGCCAGGGTGGCCAACATCGTCAGCACTATAGAAACGCTGAAAAAAAAGGGCCTCTGGGTGGCCGGAGCAGACGCCGGGGCGACCGGTCACGTATGGGACGCGGATTTAAGCGGTTCCCTTGCCCTGGTAATCGGAGGCGAGGATAAGGGCCTGGGGCGACTGGTTAAAGAACATTGCGACATCCTCTTGAGCCTGCCTATGGCCGGCCGCGTGGGGACGTTAAACGCTTCGGTTGCCGCCGCTCTTTTTACCTTTGAGGTTGTGTGGCAGAGGAGAAAAGCATTAAATGAGAGATTATCTCGTCGTTGACGGCTACAATATAATATACGCCTGGCCTGAATTTAAAAAGATGAAGGACTTTACCCTCGAGCACGCCCGTGCCAGGCTTGTCGAGGTCATGGTAAATTACGCCGCCGTCGCTGGGCTGAAGGTGACTGTTGTGTTTGACGCTCACCTGGTAAAAGGTTCAGTCGAGCGGGTGGATCAGGTGAATGGTGTGGAAATAATATACACGCGAGACGGCGAGACGGCGGATTCTGTAATTGAGCGCCTTGTCGGCAGCCTAAAAGACCAGGGAGCGGTATTTGTAGCCACCTCCGACTCAGCGGAGCAAAGTATTGTTTTTGGACGGGGCGCTTTCCGCCTGACCCCCGCCGAGCTGAGAGATCAGGTAAACCACGCCCGCAAGGCGGCAGAGGAATTATTTGCACAGAGTACCCCGGCCGAAGCTTACCTGGAAAACCGTCTTCTGGAAAAGGTGCGCGAGGAACTGGAAAAATGGCGCCGGGAAAAAGGTTAAGTCCAAAATGCGACCCAATTTTACCTTGACGAGCCTCCCCCCCTTAGTTATAATAGTTGTGGAGACTTGGCCAAAGTAACATTAAGATACCTTGCCCCGTGGAAAGAATATAGCCGTCCGGGTTTTACCCGGGTCTAATTGTTGAAGGAGGGAAGGGTTTTTATTTTTTCGCATGGGAATAAAATGAGCGGGGGGAGAATGTGAGTCTTCAAGCC
>JAMCWI010000062.1:4205-4876 GCA_023481335.1 Bacillota bacterium
GAAGGTGACGATACCGCGCTGGAGTATCTCATCAACAAGTACAAGAATTTTGTCCGGGCCAAGGCACGCTCCTACTTTTTAATCGGGGCCGACCGGGAGGACATAATCCAGGAAGGCATGATTGGCCTGTACAAAGCGATACGCGATTTCCGTCTGGACAAGCTATCTTCCTTTCGGGCTTTCGCCGAACTATGTATCACCAGGCAAATCATAACCGCCATTAAGACAGCAACAAGGCAAAAGCACATCCCGCTCAATTCATATATTTCCCTGAACAAACCCATTTACGACGAAGATTCGGACCGCACCCTGCTGGATGTCATCTCCGGGTCCAAGATAGCCGATCCTGAAGAACTGATTATCTCCAGGGAAGAGTTCGACGACATCGAGGAAAAAATGGGTGAAATATTGAGTTCACTTGAGTGGAAGGTACTGATGTCTTACCTGGAAGGAAAGTCATACCAGGAAATAGCCGAGGATTTAAAGCGCCACGTCAAGTCAATCGACAACGCCCTGCAAAGGGTCAAGCGCAAACTTGAGCGCTACCTGGAGAAAAGAGAGTCTTAAAACATTAACCGATTGATTATATAAAGACCTCCGGCCGGTGGGAAGGAGGTCTTTTTTTACTCTGAAAACCAGTCATTTCCGTGTTTTAGTCGACTATTAATGGG
>JAMCWI010000089.1 GCA_023481335.1 Bacillota bacterium
TGGTCATTCAGCAAAGGTTTTTCTTTAAAACCGGTTACTATGTCATTACTATCGGTGGTAATTTCTCCGAACCTGGACTGTGGTTTAACCCCGGTAATAACCCCGGTTTTACCCTTATTCAGGAAAAACGTTTCCAATTTGTTAAGGTTTACGTCAGAGAGTCCATCTCCATATGTGAAAAAGAAGTATTCACCATCAATATAAGGCTCAATCCTTTTAATACGCCCGCCTGTATTTGTTTCCAGGCCGGTATTGGCGAAAATAATGTTCCAGTTCTCCATATTTTTTTGGCCTTGCAATATAGAATTTTTGCCGCTTTTTAAATTCAACTGGATATCACATTGGCGAATATTATAGTTTAAAAAATAATCCTTAATAAGCTCTCCTTTATAGCCAAGACATAGTATAAAATCACAAAAGCCATAGTGTGAATAGCGTTCCATAATATGCCATATAATTGGGTGTGTACCAATAGTTAACAGTGGCTTGGGCTTAATTTCAGTCTCTTCCCTAAGACGTGTACCCTTTCCGCCACAGAGAATGACTACTTTAGGTTTCACCGGGGCAGCCCCTTTCTTATTGGGAATGGCAAACTTAATCTACGAAACGGTAGATTTCCTGAAGCGCTATCCGGCAGGAGGGGAGGACCTTTGCGGGCATGAAATCAGTTACCCGTTCTGACTGGCGGCGGATTATTACTTCCCGCATGGCCCGGTCATTCACAATCCGGTCCAGCTGCCGGGCATTTTCCTGAAAATCAGCGTCATTTATAAGGCAGCCGGCCCCTCCCAGGACCTCCGGGACTGCTGCCCGATTAAGGGCGATAATTGGGACCTTCAGGTACATTGCCTCGACAAGAGGGATAGAGAATCCTTCATACTCGCTCATGTGTAAAAAAACCTGGGACAGCCGGTAGTAGGACAGGAGCTGTCTGAAGGAAACACGGCCTGTCAGAAAAACGTTTTTTATATCCAGCTCTTTAATCAGTGCGAACAGCTTCTGGCAGTAACGCGGATGTGCAGCGAAACTTCCCACCAGGAACAAGCAGGACTTGGGATTGTATTTCTTATGGTAGTAATTGAAGATGGATATTGTGTTTTCCAACTTTTTATCAGGGGTAATCTGGCCGACAAAAAGAATGTTTGTATAGCCGTTCTCGTATTTATTCAGCAACCGCTTATAGGGTTGCCGGTCATATTCATTCAGGTCCAGCGGCAAGGGCAAAACCACAGTACGTGTATAACCCGCTTCATGCAATTCTTTTTCGAGGTAATTGGTGGTGGTAAGGGCAAATGTAAACTGGTTTTTCAGTGTTTTCAGATCCTTACGTCCCCTGATCAGGTCGGCCTGTACTTCATGATTATTGAAATATTCCGGCGGGGCGATTCCATGGTAGAATAAGAATTTTCTCTTTGCTTTCAAACCGGCCAGAGTTTTGGAAGCCTTTGACCCGGTAAACATATGGTAAAAGATATTTTCTCTTTTTCCCCCCTGCACGGCTTCCGTCAATATGTCCGAATTAAAACCAATATCTTTTAAAATTTTTCGCATAGTCAAAACGATATCGCTAATTTCATACCCGTACCGCATCTCGGGGATAATCTGGTCTATTTGCATATCGAGCCCCCATTTGTTTATTAAAATTGGCTTCGATTATAAAAGGTCAAGCAGTCTTTTCTTTGCTGCCTCATTATCAAAAAAGGCCAGCTGGGACTCTGCATAGTCCATCACTTCTTCATAAAAACTTTGGTTTTTAACAAGCTCTTTGGCCAGCTTGACCGCTCCATCAATGTCCAGGCAATTGACACAAAGGCGCGGGAAAAGAGTTTTTTGGGTATAAAAGTTCTCCGGGGCAATGCAGGGCATTCTCACTGCGGCGCAGTCAAGGGCAAACCTCCCCCATATTTGCCGGTAGTCCAGGTGCAGGCCCATGAAGGAGTGGTTTAGCATTGCAACGTAATCTTCCCAGCGAGGTGTATAGCTGAAATCAATGTGAGGTATGGGCATATATTTTCTCATCAGGCGGATATACTCTATGTCCTCACGGATCCATATATCCACAACTCCCGGCAGGCCTATTTCCGAAAGGGCCGCTATATTGACAATGCCGTTCCGGTTAAAGCTCTTACCGGTACCGCACCCCACATGGATTACCTGTTTTTTTTCAACCGGGGGACACTGTTCTTCCCGGACTTTTTGGAGGGGAAACGGAACTCCCACCATTCCCACCGGCCTGGAAGTAAAAGCCTTTATGATTGGGACATCGTATTCGTGGGTGACACCAACTGCATCGGCTATATTTAAAAGCTCAACAAATTTCACTTGCTGATCCCCCGGGAGGGAGGTAAAATGTTCCATTTCGCCATCCATAAAAGCAAAGACCCGTGCTTTTGACTGTTTTTTTATTTTTATGCCGACCTCAATTATTGCGTCACGCACAGCCACCATCACCAGGTCGAATTCGTCGAAGAATTCATAAGGCAAGCCGTAAAAACCGGTGTCAAAAGCAAAGCCATTGTAATGGATCCCCTTCATTATGGTGGCCCACTGGGTAATCCTATGAACCTGATCAGTGATAATTTTGCCATCTGTATCGCTGATGGGCATCAAACTGATTAAACAGAACTTCATTATTTCACCTCGTTAGCTAATCAGGTTAAACAGCCTCTCTTTACAGTGATCATAGCTGAAGAGTTCCATTTGTGATTGAGCGTAAGCAACTGTTTCCTCATAAAACCCGGCATCGGTCACAAGTTTCTTAACCAGCGCCGCCGCTCCCCGGATGTCATAATGGGGCACACACAAGCGCGGAAACAGAATCTTTTGGGTGTATAAGGAAGGTGACGCCACGCATGGCATCCTGACAGCGGCACATTCAATGGGAAACCTGCCCCAGTTATTACGGTAATCCAGGCGCAGCCCCAGGAGAGAATAATTGGCCTGGGTAATATAATGATCCCAGCCGGAGTTGTTTTGCCTGAATCTAATCTGTAGAAGGGGCGCATATTTTCTTATGGACCGGACATATTCCATTTCAGCCGGCTCCCCTATGTCTACCACACCTGGTATGCCAATTTCAGTCAGCGCAGCCAGATTGACCAGGGAGTTCCGGTTTTGTAAAAGAGACGACTTGATACTGTTTCCCAGTTCGATTTCTTCCTTCTTCCGGACAAGCGGGCACATCTGGCGAACTTTATCAATCGGGAAGGGCAAACCCACCAGTCCTACGGGCTTAGAGGTCAGGGCACGAAAAAGGGGAATGCTTTCGTCGTGCAGCACTGCAACGGCATCAACTATATTTAAAAGCTCTACCATCCTGGCCTGAAGTGCCCTGTGAGTATGGGTGGTGAAATGATCGACCTCATCATCCAGGAAAACCAACACCTTTGCTTTTGATCTCTGTTTTACCTTAATACCCAACTCAATCATTTCTCTCCTAAGGCCTATCATAATCAGGTCAAACTGGTTGAAATAATCATAATCCAGTCCGTTGTTACCCTGGTCCAGCAGAGGACCGTAATGCACCTTCCCGCCCATGATAGTGGCCCAGATGTTAATAGAATTTTGTTCGGCGATGCAATCTTTATCATTATTGGGATCACAAGGCTCCATACTCAGCAGGCAAAACTTCACTACGCTACACCTCCGGCAAACTGGTGGCGGTACCATTCAATGGTTTCTTTGAGCCCCTGCTCCAGCTGGTATTGCGGTTGCCAGCCCAAAATATTCCGGGCTTTTTCCGCGCTGAGGTACTGGTGCCGGATTTCCTTGGACGCTTCATTTTTGATAACCGGTTGCAAATTCAAACAGCCCATCAGACCTAAAATTTTATTAACCAGTTCTATAACCGGTATCTGCAGTTCGTTGCTAAAATTAAAAGCCCCCCCATGTATGGGTATTTCATCCATCTTTTGCGCCAGAAACAGATAAGCCTCGGCTCCGTCCTTGACATAGAGATAGTCCCTTATGTAGGTGCCGTCGCTGCGGATCACCGTTCTTACACCCTGCAATGCCGACAGTATTGTCCCGGGCACCAGACGATTGAAGTTCAGGTCTCCCGGTCCGTAAAAGTTGCCGCAGCGGGTAACGCACACCGGAAGGTCATAAGTATGGCTGTACATTTGAGCTATCAGATCGGCACAGCTTTTGGAAACGTCATATGGGTGCCTGCCCTGCAGAGGGGCCTCTTCTTTATAAGGGAGGTGCTCATGTTCGCCGTAGGCCTTGTCGCTGGAGGCCACAATAATTCTCCGGACGCCGGTATTGCGGCGGCACGCCTCCAGCATGTTCCAAGTGCCCCTAATGTTTGTGTCAAAAGTGCTAAGGGGGTTTTTGTTGGCCGTGCCTACTATGGTTTGTGCGGCCAGGTGAAAGACTGTATCTATCTCGTATTCGTTAATGGCTCTCTCCAGCAGCCCATAATTCTCCACGTCACCATTTATTACAACCATTTTTTGTTTTAATTGCTCTGCAAAAAGCCGTGATCTTGGGACATAGTCCCGTACCAGGCCGATTACATTGGCTCCCCTTGTGATAAGAAGTTCACACAAATGGGTGCCCAGGAGGCCCGTGCAGCCGGTGACAAAAACATTTTTGCCTTTCCAGTAATTCATCTTCTTGTCCCTTCTTACATAGAACGTAATAGTTAAGAAAAGCAATTAAAATACCCCTGTTGGTTCATCACTGAAACCATAATCGGCCAGTTTTATTTTTAGTTCACTGACCGCCTGGTTTCCGTCACTGTTGGTAGCAATGATGGACATAATATGGAGCCCCTCGTTCTCCTTTTGGGGCGTACCCGAAATACAGGCGACAGCATCGGGTGAGGGCA
>JAMCWI010000121.1 GCA_023481335.1 Bacillota bacterium
GCAAATTGAAGATTTAGTAGAGCAGGATCAACTCTATCCCTTGGTCCAACTGATCAGCACGGCCCGGTTGGCCTTTAACTGTCTGCAGGGAAACGAAAAGGTATGTCCCAAGGGATAGAGTTGATCCTGCTCTACTAAATCTTCAATTTGCCTGGCGATAAAATCGAACAGGTCATTGGCAGTGGCCTTTTGAGAAGTGTAATCATAGATACCGCAAGGGTCTTTCAAGAAGAAAGATTGCTGCTGTTTAACCTCATACCGGCCTTCCCCCAAAAGATTCACCAACTGCAAGCGAATATTGGTTCCCCCAAAATCAATGGTAATGAAAGTGCCTGTTTCGTTGCCGCTGGGTTTCTGCATAAAGGTACGAAGCATTTTAAGGGAACCATGCTGGCCTGCTAACCCTGACATCATTTCAGTCTCAAACTGTTTTGCTATATCAATAATTTGTGAAGCAGACAGCCGAAACTGCTGCTCCAATATCTTTATTTTTTCCGCCGCAACCCCTGCCATGCGATTTCCTCCTAAAACTTGCTATAACACAAAAATTTATGCCCTTATAATTAAACAAGAAATGTAAACCATTATGGGGGAACCAAAAATCTAATAAAAGCAACACCAAATTCAAAGGAAATCAAAAGAGACGTCTGTGACCCGATAGGATTGGGCGCATAGACGTCTTTTGCTCCAAATCATGAATTAGTTTTACTCAGGCCAGGCAGCTTGTGGCGATTTGCTGAATTTAGCATCCCAAATGACGTGCATTCTCAACTCTTCGTCCTCTTCAACGTCCCCGCTTAATTTTTTGTTGGAAATCATGATGTCAAAGGGGATTTTAACATAATTATCAAACAGCAGTTTGCCGGCTTCTTCCTTCCGGAAGGCAATGGGCAGGCGTACACCATTCTGCCATTTAACTAGCAGCAGGTACATATCCGCTTCCGGGTCATAGGCCCAACTGGGGGGGAAGTATTCGCCGCCGGCTTTTTCCAAAGGTTCTTTCCAAGCTGGATTCACCAGCACCATGGTGGTGCGGGAAAACTCCTTGCCGTTTTCTTCATAATTGAGATCAGCCCAAGCTCCAAAATCCGGGCTAAAGGCAGCGCTGCCAAATTCCTGAATAACATCAAATTTTACTTCTTCTGACATAACGACTCCTCCTATTGAAACATTGGCTTATAATAGTCCTTTGGACATTATTCCCATCCTAAAAGAATTCAATCTGCTCCTGTTTGTTTTTTACCTTTTCACCCAGCAGATTCTTGAGATCGGGACTTCCCTCCCGCAGCCAAAGCCGAAAGCCCTGGGACTGCAGAACCGTCTCCGGGCGTTTGCCTGCCGTCATACCCAAAAAGGTTCCGTCCAACTGCCAGACATACAGATAAACCTTGTCCGTGGAGGGGCTGACTTGAACCTTGGCCACACACCACTGGCTCTTTTGTTTCCAATATATGTACTGTTGATCGAACCCTTTGATATCCATAGCGGACCCCCCGTTATTGCCGATCCATTACCTCATTCGCCATTCAGGTGGAAAATCCTGTTTTCATTCTCCAAAAGAAGACCGTCCCCAGTGAAAAGATAGTGCTGCCGGTTACATTTTTCTTACACTGCAGGGTATGTTTAATAGCATGTAGAACTATTTTTGTATCGATCACATAATGGAGGTTTTCAGATATGACCATAGAACAAACCGGTCAGCAAGACCAATGGGGCATCAATGTAGAAAACTTGCCCGATTTCTGGGTGGATTCCGAGAAGTTATCCATCATGCAGGATTTAATGTTTTCCGGCATCAACGTTATGCTCACCGGTGACCCCGGCACAGGGAAAACAGAACTGACCAAACGACTGGCCCAAGCCCACAACTTGCCCTTCCACCGGGTTAACGTGGGAGCCATCCGCACCCCCAGGGATTGGTTCGGCCACTGGGAATTTATCGGCGGTCAAACCGTCTTTATCCAATCCGAATTCGTCGCCGCCATCCAGCGCCCGGGCATTGTTGCCCTGGATGAATTCAACCGGGTGACGCCGGACATTCACAACTCCATCTACACCATCCTGGACCACAACCGGGAAGTATTCATTGAAGAAACCAAACAATATATTTCCGTCCACCCCCGCTGCATCTTCATCGCCACCGAAAACCGCGGCCGCAGCCACACCGGCACCTTCATGGAAGACACCGCGGTGGAAGACCGCTTTGAAACCCTGCAGCTAACCCTGCCGCCCATTGAAATCATGGCCGACCTCCTGGAAAAAGTCTACGGTGCCACTCCGGACCACGCCCTATTGCTGGCCCGGATCACCCATAAACTAAACAGCCTCTACCACGAAGAAAGCCTAAGCCGCCCCACCGGCTTCCGCCCCGCCATCTCCGCCGCCGCATTGGTGAAACGGGGGCAGCCGTTAAATACCGCCCTCAAATACACCTTCGTCAACCGCTTCTCCCCCGAAGGCGGCGTAGACAGCGAGCAAACGACGGTGCTGCAGGTGATACAGGCGTATTTGAAGTAGAAGGGAAAGGTAAAAGAAAAGAAACCTTATTAGGTACACCCAAGCAACCTAAAATACATAGAAAGCAACCACCCGGCGAGCATGGCATACCCGCAGGGTACGGGCCATCCCCAGCGAAGCGACTTTCGCGGAGCACCGGTAACAGCACTTGACTAGTGGAGGGCGAAACCGGGGGGGCGCGGACAGGACGTCCGCGCCAGCCGAACCGAACCAGGACGGTGAGTTGAGGCGACCCCGGTTTCGCCCGGAGCGAGTCATAGTGCTGTCGGTGCGGAGCGCAGGAGTGAGCGGGGATGGTCTGTGCCCGGAGGGGATGCCATGCTAAGCAAGCCTTACCGAGATAAACAAACCTCATCACAGGAGGTGACAACATGACCGCAGCAACACACCAAACCGAGCAATGGAAAACCAAAAGCCTCTCCGACTTCTGGCTCACCGGCCGAGGCCTCGACACCAACAAAAACGGCACCGGGCAACAGTACGCTCTTTTCAGCCATAAACTGCTTACCTCCGAAGACACAGATGCCCAAGCCATGGCCATGACCGCCATCCTGGGGGCCGTCTCCCGAGTGGTAGACATCGTCCATGGCCGCAATAAATTCACCGTCAACTTCAGCTCCAAAGAAACCCGCACCGACTTTGCCGCCAAACAAATTGCCCTCAGCGCGGAGCCCCTTTTCAACCCGCCCGGGGGCTACCTCATGCCGGACATCGTAGACATCCTCACAGGCATGGCCCTGCATGAGGCAGCCCACGCCCAGTACAGCTCGCCGGAATACTACACCGAAATGCCGGGCAACCCCTTCATGGCCGTCATCCGCAACGTAGTGGAAGACACCTATGTGGAACACCTGACCACCCTGTACTACCCCGGCTATGCAGGCTACTTCTGGAAGCACCGCCGCTACGAGTTCGACCTGGACCCCGAAAAATGGGCCCACAAACCCAGCAAAAACCTGATGGAAAACGAACTGAACCTGCGGGCCGGTGAATTCCTGCTGGTGATGCGCTCCACCCGGGACTACGTTTCCCAGGTGCCCAGGGTAAACAACGTGGCGGACATGCTGAAAAAAATGATCTATATCGATAACCCCGGCCGGTTGGAGAAACTGAACACCCGTACGGTGGCGAAGAAAATATACGATGAACTATACGGCAACATGGTGCAGCATGACATTGCCTACTCGCTGCCCAGCTCCTTACTGGACTACAACAACCGGGGCAAGCACCAGGCAGAGCCCGGCAGCGCCACGGCCAACAACAAAACAAACATTCCCGGCGATTTACAAAACTTGATCCAAAACATGCGCCAGGAACAACTTCAAGTGGCCAATATGAGCGAACTGATGGAAGCAGGCCTTGACCCCGATTACCCGCCGCCGCCACCGCCGATGGTGGTTTTCCGCAGACCGCTAATAGATGAAGGAGCCGCCCAAAGATATGAACAGGCTCGCAGCGTCGTGAAACCCTTTGTGATCCGGCTGAGGAACCGTTTAAGCTGGGCCAACACCCGGCAGGTCATCAACCGGTTCCAACTGCCCAGCGGTGAACTGGATGAAGATTCTCTTTACCAGGCCAAGTATTCCAATAAAATATTCCGTCGCACGGAAATCATCGAGACCCGCACACGCAACCTGGACATCGGCCTGCTGGTAGACACCAGCGCCTCGATGGTTTACCCCGCAGGAACCGGCATCTCCAGAGTTGAACTGGCCCGCAATTTGGCAGCCCTGTTTGTGGAGGCTTTGGAACCGGTGGACTCGGTCAAAACCTGGGTGTTTGGTTTTAATCTTAAGGGGGCGGTGAATATGTATGAGCTATACACCCCTGGTTCCACCAACAAAGCCCGCATCGGTATGACCGGGACCGAAGGGACCACCCCTGAGGGCACTGCCCTAAAATACGCAGCACTCCGGCTGATGGCCGAAGGCCGCCCTATGGTGCAAAAGGTACTCATCGTGATTGCCGACGGCAATCCCAATCCAGGGCCGGAAACCAAACTGGTGAAGGAACAGGTCAGGCGGCTGAAAGCACTGGGGTGCAAGACCATCAACATCCTGGTGGGGGATCGTCCTTTGGAATACGGCTATGAATACAGCATTCCCTGGACCGATTATTATACCGTTACCACGGAATTTGGACGACTGCTCAAAAAACTGGTTGAAGAACAATAACCTTTACATTTAAAATTGAAAAACCTGCAAGTGGGAGAAGCATCATCCCCGCCTGTAGGTTTTTCTACATGACTTTACAGTTCTTAAAATA
>JAMCWI010000095.1 GCA_023481335.1 Bacillota bacterium
CGGCATAATTCTTATTTTACTGCCTCTTACGAATTCCTGATTGCACAGGGTTTCTATTTGTTTCACTGCATCAGGTTCTATATTATTGGTATAAACCACGGCTGTATTGTATTGCCCTTTTATTTCCAACATTTTAATACACTCCTTTCCATATCCAATCTTGATAAAGTCGGCCTTGTTTCTTATATAGGGTTTGTGCCCCTTCAAAATTAAATTAAATGACTATTTATGTCTTTACCATAATAAGCTGCCCCCACTCAGGCCTCCGGCGATATTTCGGCAACGGCCGGATCCTGCTTTTTAGGCATAACCACTTTAAACAGCGGCACTGTGAACAGCGCTCCCACTAGGAATAGCGCGCCGGCCACCCCATACATGGAGACAAGGGAAAACTGAACCTTTAACCAACCGGCCATGCTCATGGTGGCAACCATGGCACCCATAAACATCGGATTTAGCACGCCATTCACCCGTCCCACAAACTCTTGCCTGGTAAATTGAAGAATCAAAGTGTTAACCCCGATGTGGATGCAGGGCATAAACAAACCGTTGAGAAACTGAAAAGCCAGCGTCACCCACCAGTTGGTGGAGAAGCCGATGCCAATAACGGAAACAGCGTTGATAAACAGCCCCATCACCAAAAGTTTCTGCGGGATTACTTTCTTAGCCAGGCTCATCACAAGGCCGCCGCCAATCAGCATAGCAGCACCGTTTACCACCAGCAGCCACTGCAGACTTTCCTTGGGCATTCCCAATCGTTCCATGACAATAAAAATACCAAGGGGTTGAATGATGCCCACCGCAAAACCGGCCGCCACAAATACCCCGCCCAACAGGATGAAGTCCTTTCTCTTAAACACATAGCGGAACCCTTCTTTCATATCTCGCCAAAAATCCGGAGCCTGCCGGTTGGTCTCCATTTTGTCAGGGGGCAGGAATGTCAGAACCCCGGCGGATAGCAGAAATGCAACCCCCATCACCAGAATGGAAACCTCAATACCAAATCTCTGATAAATTAAGGTTCCCAGCATCGGACCAATGATCATAAAAACCGCCACCAGGGTTTGAAACATGGCCATCCCCATCTGGAGTTGTCCAGCAGGTACGTGTGCCTTAAAAAGTTTCATGGCCGAGGGTTGGGAAAATTGGGAAAGAATCGCTGAAATGAGAGTTACAAAGAACACCGCTTGCCAAGACCCAACGACTATGGTTAATAAGACGATAAACACAGACAAAGCACTAAGCAGATCACACCAAACCATGGTACGCTTCGGCCTCCAGCGGTCTGCAAAGGTCCCGCCGATGATGGAAAACAAAAAGATAGGGGCAAACTCAACAACAGAAATGAGGGAAACAGCATAGGGGTCATTGTTGGTTTTCTCCATCACAAACAAAAGAATGGCAAAGTTTCGAACCCAGATACCTATTTGCAATAGAACAGCTGACAGAATAATGGCTTGAATAAATCGGTTTTTAAAGAAATTTATAGTAGCGGATGACAAGTAAGCCTTTCCTCCCTTTTTTAAATCTTTTAGCATATCAATTTTACTAAGGCCATTAACTTAACACAAACCTTTTTTTAAATTAGATCATTTATTTGGCAGGAAAAATATCTAATAAGAATAACAGGGAAGGCATGACCCTCCCCTGCTGCGGATTATTCAATACTAATCAAATAGGCGTACCCATTGAATATCTTCACCCTGGCGGTTAAATCCCCCTGGCGGGATTTTTCCTCCAGTTCACTTCCGGTTTTCTCGGGAACAAAGAATTTATCTAGACTGTAGTCAATATGGGCCACTTCTTGCCCCGTTTCGTTAGTGCTGAAATACTTTATTTTACCCTTAAGATATGGCCCGGCATCGGGCTTAGATAGTTTTACGGCATCTAAATCGTAATAGTCCCCGGTCTTTTTCAATACTACATAAACATCCTTTGTCCTAAAGGAATATTTCTCTTCTTCAATTTCAAAGGGAAGCATCGCAACGGGAATGTTCGATATTTGATAATTCAATATTACATGGTCGCCGCGAAACAAATCCCGGGGGTCAAAAGGTGCTGTTTTCAATAATACTTCCTGGCCAAATAACAGAGTCGTAACGGGTTTGACACACATGCCCAATAAGATGATCACCGGGATGAGTGATGCCAGGATATATTTACGCTTAGTGTCCAAGGCCCACCCCTCCCTTCTTTTTCCTCAGCCGCTCGAAGTAATAACCAAATCCTAACAGCAGCAGGCCGCCGATGATAAAGAAAATGGATTTGGGCATAAAGTCGATAAAAGTATCTACATAATACCGGAATATCACTGCACAAATAAAGACCAACGCCGTTAGGTTTTCTTTCCTGGTCAGGGTTAACAGATAAATGACGAGGGCCACTGCAAAGACACTGCTGGCGATCCTGCCTATCGACGAGTCATATAAATTCGCATGTGTGCCGGTTTCCAGGACATCCCCCCATATCTCCGGCACTGTAAGAAATAAGCCCGCCAAACCTAGGACAATGGTTCCCAGTAAACGGTACACCCCGGTGTTCGTTTTAATAGGAAGGTAATACATGCCGATCCCAATGCCGAAAAACAGCAGGCAAATATAAAAATTCTCCATACCGGTTTTGTTTGCTAAGAGCAGCACCGCATCCAATGCAACCAGGTTGCTAAAGAATGTGATGGCTTTGGAGTTCCCCAGGTACCGGTTGCAGTAGTACAATGCCGGAATCAGGAGAATGGCCAGGTAAGGATAACCGGCCAAATCAAAATTTCCACTGATATAAACCATGGTTAGGAGACAGGTGAAGAGATAAACGGTTTTATCCCTGAACAGCACCGCCACCGGGAAAGCTCCTAAAGCCCATAATAAAAATGCACCGGTGAAATGGCCACCAAAATTAAACATTTGACCCACCAGGAAGATGCCTGCGCCACAGGTTAAGACCCCAATATACATAAGACTCCGACTGGTTTTGGGGTAATTATCGTGTACTTTATAACTGGCCAACAGCGATCCCAGGAAAACTGCCAGGATAAGTGAGAGTTTCGTAACTCTGCTTAGTTCCGCCCAGTTGGATGCAATAAAGGACAGTATACCAAGGCCCACCAAGAGGGCTCCGATGGTCAGCATTACCCGGATAAAGCTTAATCCCTGCTTTGGTTCGTAGTTTGCCATGATAGCAAGTCTTTGCCCTTCTGTAATGATCCCTGCATCTTGCTGATACTGCAGTTCTCGATGCAGAAAACTCAGTTCTTGCTTGGATAATGGCCTCTTCAATGGCTCCACTCCTTTCCTGCTAATTTTCTCCATATTTGGCCCATTCCCAGCGAAGCTTAAATCAGGGACAATTGTTAGACAATTTATAATCAGTCCTTGTAACCCGTGGTTTGTTCGATGGGAATCGACCTTCATTTTGGAAAAACCCTTGGTTGGTAAATTATTGCCAGGCAATCTTCTCCACCTCTGCCTGGAGATCGGCGCGGGTGGCCCGGACGTAGACCTTTGTAGTATTTAAACTGTCATGGCCCATAATTTGAGCCAGCCTGTGCAGTGGTGTTTTCTCCGACATAACATAACCAAAGCGGTGACGTAAGTCGTGGGCGCTAACTCCATTTAAGCCAGCCAGTCGGGCATATTTCTCAACGATGCGGCGTAAAGCCCGTTCGTTTAATCTACCTCCGGTCTTCTCTGATGGAAAAAGGTATTCGCAGCCATTTGGCAAGGAGGCCAGGTATGGCTCGAGTGCGATTCTGGCCGTACTGTTTAACGGTACATCCCTCTGTTTGTTCCGTTTTCCACGAACAGTTATGTGCCCACTTCTTTTGCCGATGGTGATATCTTTAACAGTCAGATTGCAGACCTCCATGGATCTTAAACCGGTGTGCAGCATTACAAGTAAAAGTGTCCTATCACGAACATTTCCGTGCTTTTCGGCGGCAGCAATAAGTGCAGCCTCTTCTTTGTCTGTTATTTGACGTGGACTTGTTTTTTCCTCCGGAATGAGTTTTACTGGTTTTGAGAAGTCGGTGGCTACCAGGTCCTGGCCCACCGCCCAATCAAAGTATCGTTTTAAAGTGATTAGCCTGCGGTTAACAGTGGCAGGTTTCAGGCATCGAATCTTTTGAAGATATTCTCTATACTGAACTATGGTAGGGGTCGTAATTTCCGAAGGATGAAAATGAATAGATCCTTCGCCATGAATCCCCCATATCTCTTCAAACCAAGAAGCGAAGTTCCGGAGGTCACTTGTATATTCGCGAAGCGTCTTTTGATTAAGGTCTTCATTTGTAGACAAGCTCTGAATAAACTCATTAATGCAGGTATCTGCCGGAGCAGATACCATTACAGATTTTGGCACAAAATGACTCCTTTCTTTCTTGACTCACATTAGCGGACATGGTATTTTTATTATATAGCTAACCTTAGCGGACATCAATCATGATTTTTAAAGGCTTTTATAGCCGCTAACATAAGTTAGCGGACATAAGACAGAGGAGGACATTATATGTCAATACCTAAAAAAATAGATCGGAAAACTGCAAGTAAGCTTCGCTCTATATTATTAAAATATAATATAACAAAAAATAAAGTGACGATTGACCTAAACAATGAAACCATTGAGGTGGAAGACGATTACTCTATTGATGACATAGTTGAATCGGCTGGAGTATTAACGCCTGAGCAAGCCCAAGAGTTGATGGATGAAGTTAAAAAAATGTGAGTCAA
>JAMCWI010000098.1 GCA_023481335.1 Bacillota bacterium
TGGGATTTCGGACCACATACCCCTCCCGGTGCAGATAAGAAAAGAAAGCCTTGATTGCCCGGATCTTATTGTTCAGTGAAACCGTCTGGTTGGTGGGCCTCAATGCCGCCAGGTAGTCCCTGAGGTGCTCACCGCTTACCTGGCCGGGCCTGCTGATTCCCTCATAATTGCCGGCCAAAAAGCGGATAAAGGGCCTCAGGGTAATCCGGAGCCACCTGATGGTGTTTTCCTTGCTGCCCACGAACTGGTGGTACTCCAGGTACCTGTGGAAGGCATCTTCCATGGGGATGGATATCTTTTCCTCATTGCCGGCCCTGTTCACCCGAAAGAGCCGCGTCCTGCCCAGCACAACAGACATTCCGGCCACCTCCTGACCATTTCAATCATCTTTTATGGCGCCAAAGATAAATTATAAAGGGGCATCTTTTATATATATAAAAAAGCCGGGATCCAATTCCCGGCGCTGCTTTAAACCATATTTTCCATAGGCCCTTATGCCCTTTACTTCAGGTTCGGCAACACCTTTTCCAGGTACTCCTGCCAGTAACCTTCTTCATCACCGTCTATGCTGTGGAGCCAAAAGTACATCATCAGCACTTCAAACTCCTGTTTCCTCCCTCTGGTGTAGGGCTTCTTAGGCATTTTCCTGTACAGTGAATCAAGATTAAACAGATTGCTCTTCTGCTTATGGTCATAATCATATTTATGCCAGGAATCCTGGCTTTTACTTCTGTGTGACGACGGCCAGGTGTCCTCGGCATGGTAAAACCTATCAACCCAATCATCAGCGAAGGCCACCACATTAACCTTATGCTTTGCCCAGGTGCTGTCAATCCAGCTGTTCATTCCTTCCGAAAAAAACGGGAGGCTTGCCATATAACTGCGCTGGCTCTGAATATGGTGGTATTCTTTTATGAACTCAAAAAGCATTTCCGTTTGGTCTTTTAAAAAAGGGAATTTCTTTATTAGTTCCGAGTAACAGACATAAGACAGGCTTCTGAATTCGCTGTCCGAGTCAAACAACAGGAAGAATTGCTCCTGCTTGATTACCCTCCCGATATTGCGGTTCATATGCTTTCCATGTTCCGCATATATCCCCACCAGCCACTCCCGGACACCGGGTTCATAATCCCGGAGCTGGCGGCGGTAATTCTCCAGCTTTTCATCCTTTAAGGCAGTCTTTTCTTCAGCCTCGGTAATGTTTTGGTAGTTATTGTAGTATTCGAACACATAGTTTACACAGATTCGTATATTCTCTGCGCGCTTATTTATGTCATATTCGTCAAGCCTGTCTTCCTTTTTCCTTCTTGCAATGTACTCTTCTATGGAAAGCATCGTCTAACCCCCGTGAGGGCGATCCCGAACGTGTCTTCTTCCCAAATTTTCTAAAACCATGTCCGGGGCCGCCTCAAACAACCGTGGAAATTACTCAATCATAGTCTAACAAAATTCCATATATTTCACAATTTATATATGGGACTCCCGGCGGCTCTTATGGAAATCTCATTTCCTAATAAATCGGTTGCCACCTGACCAGCTTTCCTGGCAGAAACCAGTGTTTTTAATCCAATAAGCAAACTCCTATGTGAAGCAATATCTATATTTTGTGCAGCAAGAATGCAATTTTTTTCAGCATTAACACATCAAAAAACCATTTTGGGAAAACCTAATAGCTGGTGATTTGATGAATATGGTTTATTTTGCAGAATTAATTTTTGCAGCCATTGCATGGCTTGGTGTTTTATTTGTTGTTAAGCCTACTCGGATTAAAGAATTGTGGCCTTGTGGCATTCTTGGGGCAGCAGTTGTTTTTGAGACCTGGCTTTTGCTCCAGGGTCTACACTTATCATGGTTTAAAGATGGCTTTTTACCTATTGCCGGGGTGCCCATAGGTCAACTCCTCTGGGGAGCAGCAGCAGGCATTTTTGTTGCTGCTCTCTTGCCATTAGAATTCGGTGGGAAAATTTTCATTGCAATAATATCCACACTATTATCATCTGGTTTCGGCTATCTTTCCGAACATATAACAAGGGATCATGTCCATAGTCGTTACTTTTCAGATACTGAAAACATGGTACTAGATTTTATTATGCTTTCGCTTTTCATTTGGTTTGCTGAAGGGCTTTTCCACAACAGAATACATCAAAAAGAAGCAATATCAGACCAATAAACCAACCCCTGTTTCGCCGATATTTATTACCATTATTGCTGTGCAACATTACTGATAAGTGCCCCACTAGTTTCTGAACCATTGCGTCACTTCTCTAGAAGAACCTCATGTACCCTATCCTGTCTCTGCCCCGTCTTGAGCACTCTGCCTTCGGCGGCGGCGCCGGGAAAAAAGACGGTCCTGATTCTTTTGACTGGATGGTCATAGCTTTTGCTGAGGGAAATTTACGGGGCAGGTCGGCCGGGGGGGCGCACCCGTATGGCAGTCTCAATACCCCGGAATCATCGTAATGCATTCTGTTCCAGTCGGCCAGGCCCTCCCTGCTCAGCGTGGCCTTTTTCCTGACAACTTCCTTCCTGCTCCTTGGCCTGCTGGGCTTGACAGTGCTGATCTTCCGCCTGTTAATCTCCGGTGGGGTGAAATGCCTGATCTGTTCCGCCCTGGCACCAAGTCTGTAGCCAAACCCCTGAAGGATCTTTCGCACCTCCTTTACCCGCAGGCAGGTAACACCGGCAATCCGGGAAACCCCATGGCCGGAGGCGAACATTTCCCTTACCCTGCATCCCATATGTCCTGTTTTTACTAAAACCCTCATGACGTTCCTTTTACTGACGCCGGTCGCACCAACAATGTCGGGAATGCTGTTACCCTCTTCGAACATCTGTGTGATCAGATGCTCCCGCAGAATGTTCACGACTTTACCCCTTAGATCCTTTTCCTCCCGCATCCGGGCTTTTTCTTCTTCCGGCCGCCTGTCCCGGGCCTCCATAGCCAGAGACAGTATCTTTGCCTCTGCTTCGCTCAGTCCGGGAAAGGCCAGTCCGGCCTGAAGCTTCTCCCTTATTTTCCTCAGTGATCCGTTGATAGACTGAACAGTGACTGAGAATTCCTCCGACATGACTCTGGAGGTGGCAGATGGATTTCTTATTATATAACGGGCCACGGCCAACATCAGCTCACCGTTTTTCAATCTGGCCTTTTTACATTTTTTTCCATCATTGCTTTCAGAGGTGCTTATATTTTGTTCCGTTTCGTTGATCACATAGGGATACCATAGGGACTGTTCACCTTTAACTCCACTCAAGGCAGCCACCCCCAGGGAAAATTGCGGTTTTAACAGCTTCCCGCGACCTGTCCCGACACCATTTATTCAGGTGCCGTGAAGGTTTCGCCCGGGCGCCCCCGGGCTCATCAGGCGGGCATTCTCCACCGGTGGAACCCTCACCGGCACCCTCCCTCTGCTAACTCCGGTTCCCCGGGAACCGTGACATAATCCTCAAAATTCAATCCCCTGGTCTTGCAAAAACGCATGAGGCAGCCCAGAAATTTAGCCCCAGCCTTATTGTCGTTATTCAGTATCCGGTGCAGTTGGGCTGCCTCCACTCCCAGCGCCCTGGCAAAGCAGTTATAGCTGTCGTTCCCGTATATCTTCATAAGCTCCCTCAATTTATCTTTTCTTATTAACACCAGTCAACACTCCCGGCATACATATTAACTACAAACAACAGTGACTAGGTTAAATATACCACTGCCATTTAGTGCAGTCAATATAAATAATAATATTTTCCATAATCATTGACTGCAATCAATATTAATGCTATATTGTCCTTGGGAGTGATGTTCAGTATGAGTTTTGACAAGAACGGTTTTGCCCGCCTTCTTAAGACAGCCAAGGGAAATAGGTCAATAAACAAATACGCCGGTGATTCCGGAGTAACATCGGCCCATATATCAAGATTATTGAGGGAGAAAATTGACACGCCGCCCAATCCGGACACCATAAAAAAGCTGGCCGAGGCCGCCGGCAACAACGTCACCTATGAAGAACTAATGGTGGCCGCGGGTCATATCGTGCCCCCCAGCGAGCCTCCCGACAGCAATGAAAACATCGACCTGGTAGACTTAATAAAAAGCAACAGCATCATACTGACCATATACGGCCGCCCCCTTACCGGGGAGCAAAAGGACGGACTGATAAAATACATTGAATCCGGCCGAAAAAATACAGAACTGAAAGGTAATCATGGGAATGACTCCTTCGCCGCCCATGACGAGGAGGAAGAAGTGCTGGTTTTGAAGCCTGACCTGGCCGCCCTCGTCAAGGCCTCCCAGAAGGTAAATGAAATGCTGCAAAAGTTTCTGGAGGAAAAGCAAAAAGCCGGCAGTAAAAACTGAATCGATTTCCCATTAAACAGGGCCGCTGATCGATGCGGCCCTGCCGGTTTCTACTGATGGTAATTTCTCATTGAGATAGTGACTTTAGTCCCCACTTAAACATTAATAAGCGGTTTATGGGCACTGCTATCACCTTTATAGACATAGGGTATTGTTATTTTTTGCTTATTTTTGTATTATTATACAACACGAGGGCGAACTATATCTTTTCAGGACTTTTTACTTCGTTAAGGCAGGCGGATGAAGATGGAAAGTCTTTTTTTATTAGCTGAAAAAGAAAAAATCAATATCACCTATATACCGCTGCGGAAGTACAGGAATAGCCTTTGGGGCCTTTATTTTTCCGGGCAATCGGGCGGAACTCCCT
>JAMCWI010000051.1:0-1072 GCA_023481335.1 Bacillota bacterium
GGCCTCCCTACGCCCTGATCGTCTTTCAGGTGGGGATTCCGCTTACATTGCTGATCGTCGCCCTGGCCAGGGGAAAGGGTGGGAAAGGCGGTTGATTAAAAAACTAGCCCTCCTCCTTTTGCTGGCACTTCTAACCAGCCTCCCCGGAGGCTGCTGGAGCCGCAAAGAAATACACGAGGTGGCCATTGTGCTGGGGACGGGAGTTGACTGGACGGCGGACGGCCGGATCCGGCTGACCGTGCAGATCGCCAGGACCAGTGCCTTTGTCGCCGGCGAGGCGGGGGGCGGGGGAAGAGAGGCCCCGGCAGGCTGGGTGGTCTCCGCGGAAGGCAGAACCGTTGAGGAGGCCGAAAGGTACCTGGCCATGAAGGTCCCCCGCGATATTTACTGGGGCCATAGCGTTATTCTGGTGATGGGGGAAGAAATGGCCAAAAAGGGGACAGGTATGGTTACAAATTTCTTTCAGCGCGACAGGCAGCCCCGGGAAAACATGTGGGTGATGGTGGCTAAAGGAGAGGCGAAGGATTTCCTGGAAACCTATTCGGATCTGGCGAAGACCTCGGCGCAGGCCGCCGGCTTTCTGACCAGGATGAGAACCGGCAAATCCGTTCAGCTCAGGGAATTTGCCGAGATGGTGGCCAGCAAGGGGGTACAGCCGGCGGTCACCGCGGTTGAGGTAAAAGAAGCAGGGGTAACCCCGGGGCCGGGCCAGGAGAAGAAGTCCCCGGCTCATAAACAGGTGGAACTTACCGGGGTGGCGGTATTTAAGGAGGACAAGCTGATCGGGTGGCTGGACGCTTACGAAACCAGGGGGCTGCTCTGGCTGAAGGGTGAGGCAATAGAGGGAGTAATCACCGTACCCAGCCCGGGCGAGCCGGACAAAGAGGTGTCCATCAGGATCCGGCGGGGAAGTACGGAGGTTACGCCGGAATACGACGGGGAATACCTGTGGTTTGACGTAAAGGTGGAGGTGGAAGGGGACATGGTGGAACAGCAAAGCCGCGAGGACCTGGCCAAGCCCGAAAAGATCAAGGCCCTGGAAAGCGAAATGGCCGGGGAGATCATTGCCGCC
>JAMCWI010000051.1:1082-21875 GCA_023481335.1 Bacillota bacterium
TTTCTCATCCTCATCTTTCAATTATGGCCGGGGAGATCACAAAGAGAGCCGCCGTCGCCCTGAAGAAAGCCCAGCGGGTGTACGGCGTGGACATCTTCGGCTTCGGCGACGCTTTCCACCGGAAGTACAAAAAGGACTGGCGGGAATTGAAAGACCGGTGGGACGAGGAATTCGCGCGGGCGGAGGTCAACATTGCCGTGGAAGCGCACGTGCGGGAGATCGGCCTCTTAACTAAACGGGCCAGCGCGCCGGAAGAATAGCTACGGTTAAAAGCCATAATTGAAAGATGAGGATGAGAAACGTGATCGCCTTGCTGATCGTATTGTTCATCGCCATTATCCTGTTCGAGGCGCCGGGCCTGGTAAAAAAGAAGATGTGGCGGGAACTCGCGGCCTTTTCGGTATACCTGTTAGTCGGTATGGCCTTAAGCATCCCGCAGGTGCTGGGGGTAAAATTACCCAACCCCTCAAAAGCCATTGAGGCGCTGTTCAAGCCTATTTCAGAGCTTTTGAAGTAAGAAGATTGCCACCTAAAGATACTGTGGCAAGTTGAATTTGTTCCGCAAAAAACCATCATCGAGAACAGCCGTACAATTGCCGAAAAAGTTGCTGGAAAAAAATCTCTCGTTGGCAATTTCATCACACCCTTACTAACATGTATTATATTTATATTATTACTTTTAATTGGTGTTCCTTTGAATAAACAAAGCCACTAAAAACAAAAAACCGGCTCGGTTAATCTGAGCAGGCTTTGAAAAAAACAAAAAGAGCCTTTTTTCGGGTACAAATCTTGCTTGAAAGATCGTTATCATGAGATTTAATGTTTTTACCTTAAAAAAATTAAATTCTGCTTTCCACCGGTCGGCCGTAGTTTCTGATTACAAGCTCATTAACCGGACTGCGCCCGGTGCCCCGGCAGTTTATGGCGCGCCGCCCCCGGACTGTCGTTATGTTGTACCCGGCGTATATTTTCCGGATAAAAGGTGTGTCGGAATTGCTGGCCATAACCAGGCAGCCTCTTTTGTCCAGTTCGTGAAACATGCCTGCCAGCCTTTGCTGGTCGCTCAGTGTGAACGAGCCTGCAGTGTAGCTGCGGAAGCTAGCCGTTTCGGAAAGAGGGTGGTACGGCGGGTCACAGTAGATAAAGTCCTCCGGGAGGGCCTGCTCCAGCGTGATTTCAAAATCGTCCCGCTGCAGGACGGCGCTATGCAGGGCCATGCCGGCCTTCCTTAAAGCGGCGAAATTGCGGTAATTCGGGTTTTTATACGAACCGTAAGGCACATTGTTCCGGCCGGCCCGGTTTACCCGCCACAGGCCGTTGTAACCGCACTTATTCAGGTAAAGAAAGCGGGAGGCCCTCTCAACGGAAGTCAGGGTGCGGGGATCTTCGGACCGGATCCGGTAATAGTACGCTTTAGTGTGGACGTGTTTATCCAGGTCCAGAATGAGGTCTTCAACCGAACTCTTCAATACCATGTAAAAGTTAATCAATTCCTCACTGCTGTCGGTCAGGTACGACGCGCCCGGCTTTAGACAAAAAAACACCGCCCCTGAGCCTAAAAACGGCTCGTGGTATACTGCGGGAAGTTGCTTTGGGAAAAGGGGGGAGAACTGCCGGAGCATCTGCCTTTTGCCGCCGGCCCATTTTAGCACAGGCCCGGCGGCGCCCCCTGTGACTTCCCCCAACAACTGCATGAAAATCACAGTAAACCCCCTGTTGACCTGGTTGGTAATATTCACGTCAAGTTCAAATAAGTGAATAAGTTAATAAGTTAAGGGGCCGACACCATACTTTTACCATACTTGTAAGTTAACAGCCAGGCGCCATACTTAAAAAGTTGTCTTCGATCCAGCGGCGCACTTCCTCGTTAATTTTATAAAGGCGGCTTTTGTCCAGACTGCCGCCCTGCTCCACGACAGCCTTAAGCAGCATTTCCCGCGGTGGCTGTTCATCCAGGTCGTCGGTCATGCTGCCGTTTCTCTTCACTGCATAGAGAACAAGGCGCGGGGTGCTCTCAAATACGTCGACAGCAAAGGTATAGCAAAGGCTCCTGTTAATGCTGTTCTGCTCTTTCTCAAAATTGTAATCCCAGTCAAGATTTTGCTTGATTTTTTCCACGTCCACGATAACCACTCCTCATCCCAAGTATATAATAATAAACTTGCCAAATTCTATTTAAAAAAAACTTTTTACAAGAAAGGCGACTTTATCGATTATCCACAACCATCGCCTTCCACCAGGGTAAGCCACTCTGCCATGCAGTCTTCCAGCGTGGACCGCGACCTGGCCAGTTCCTGCTCTTTTTCCCGGTATAAGGCAGCGTCCCGGTATACTTCGGGCAGATATAGCTCTTCTTCCAGGCGGGCAATACGCTCTTCAAGGGAGTCAACTATCTTCTCAAGCTCCCCGATCTGTTTTTGGGTTTTTCTCTTTTGCCTCTCTACCTCCCTTTTTTGCTGGTAAAGATCCCGGTAGGCCTCTTTCTCCTGTTTTCTGCCATTTCCTCCCGGTTCGTCCTGATCTGCAGACTTTTGTCCGGCCTTTTTGGCGGCGTAATAGTCGTAATTACCCGGGAAGGACGCAACGCCGTCCGGCTGCAGTTCAAGCACCCTGGTGGCGACCTTGTTGATAAAATAACGGTCGTGCGAGACAAAGAGGATAGTGCCCGGGTAGGCGGCCAGCGCGTCCTCGAGCATTTCCCGGGAAGACAGGTCGAGGTGGTTTGTTGGCTCGTCCAGAAGCAAAAAGTTTGACTTTTTCAGCATCAGGGCCGCCAGGGCAAGCCTTGATTTTTCACCGCCGCTTAAGTTCGCCACCTTTTTGAAAACATCGTCCCCCCGGAAGAGGAATCCCCCCAGCACAGTGCGCACCACAACCTCGTCCAAATGCGGGTAGCGGTCCCATAATTCAGACAACACGTCTTTTTTCGGGTCAAGACCGTGCTGCTCCTGGTCGTAATAGCCGGTCAACAGGTGATAGCCCGGCAGGATGGAGCCTCTGAGAGGGGGGATGATCCCTGCAATCGTCCTTAACAGGGTCGACTTGCCGGCGCCGTTCGGTCCCAGCAGGACCACCCGCTCTCCCCGCGTGATTTCCATATCGATCCCCGTTGCCAGGGGGCCGCCGGGGCAGGTGTGGCTTTCACGGGGGCCATCGCCTGGCTGGCGGCCTCCGGCGGGGTAGCCTATGGAGAGTTCTTTTATTTTCAACACCATGCTGCCGCTCGGCCTGCTGACGGTAAAAGAAAATTTTGCCCTGCGGACAGTTAAAGGTTTTTCCAGGCGGTCCATTTTTTCCAGGACCTTTTCCCTGCTCCGGGCGCGGCCCACAGTGTCCTTGGCCGCCTTATTGCGCCGGACAAAATCCTCGAGGCGGGCGATTTCCGCCTGCTGCCTGGCAAATTCCTGCTCCTCTTTTTCCCGTCGGGCTGATTTTTCAACCGCGTAAACGGTGTAGTTGCCGGTGAAGCGCGCAAGTTTGCCATTTTCAATTTCATAGACCGTCTTAACTACGCTGTCAAGGAAATAGCGGTCGTGCGAGACCACCAGGACGGCGCCCCGGTAGTCCTTCAGGTATTGCTCCAGCCAGGCAAGGTTCTCCATGTCAAGGTAGTTGGTGGGCTCGTCAAGAACAAGCAGCTGCGGCGCCGTAAGGAGGCAGCGGGCCAGGGCCAGGCGGGTCTTTTGCCCGCCGCTCAGGATGTCGACAGGGGTATCTTCTTCTCCGTCCGCGAATTTTAGCCCTTTGAGAACAGAACGTATGGAAGCCTCGTAGGTATAGCCGCCTATCTCCCTGAACTGGGCCGAAAGGCGTCCGTAGTCCTCAAGGAGCTGCCTTTCCGGGTCGCCGGCTTCACTCATCTGCTTTTCCATCTTTCGGAGCGATTGCTCCATTTCGATAAGCGGGGCAAACACGCTTAGCATTTCCGCCCGCAGAGTGCGCGTGGAATTCAGACCGCTGTCCTGGGCCAGGAAGGCCAGAGTGAGTCCCCTGGTCTTTATCACCTCGCCGGAGTCAGGGGGCGCCTCTCCGGCCAGAATTTTTAAGAGGGTCGATTTACCGGCCCCGTTCACACCTACCAGGCCCACCCGCTCCCCCTCATGGATGGTGATGCTGACTCCGTCAAGGACCGGCCTGCCGTCAAAATGTTTTTTAATCCGGGTGGCCTGCAGCAGTATCAAGTACTTCACCCCTAATCCAGTTTACATCAAAGCCTCATTTTAGACAATTAAGCAGGCGGGAAAAATACACTACCACCTCATTTTCACTAACAGGATAGGATAAAGTTAACCCGGCCGGGAATTTTATATATATTGGCGACTATATAGATGTTGACGTGTATTGAGTGGATAAAATAGCCTGACAGGTGATGGTTATGAAGAACGGAAAAATTGCTGCAATTCTTTTTGCGGTTTTGCTTTTACTGGTACTAGGCCGGTACTGGCCTCAGCCGGCGCAAAAGCCGCCGGCCGCGAAAAACCCGCCGGCAGTGCCCGGCCCGGCTTTTGGCGCGATCAATGTGCCCCTGGCGGTACTCTGGTCCGAACCGGGTATCAAAAGGGATTACGACGGCCTGATCCTTGGCGCCGCCACCAACCCTTCCGCCTGGGCGGGGGGTATGGACGCGGAAAAGAGGCTGTGGCTGGTGAACAAGGTTGAGACGCAGGCCATTTTCGGGGAGCGGGTGGCGGTCCTGGACCGGCAGGGAGACTGGCTGAAAGTGGCCGCCGTCTCTCAGAGGACAAGCCGGAACGAAATGGGCTACCCGGGCTGGCTGCCGGCGGCCCAGGTAAAATATAACGAGTCCTACCTGGGCGAACAGCTCAGCCTGCCGGAAGTAGTGGTGTCGGCGCCGCTGGCCCGGCTTTTCCGCGATAGTGACCTGGGGACGGTGATTGTTGAACTCAGCTGCCAGACCAGGCTGCCGCTCATTGCCGTGGAAGGCCAAACCTTCATGGTGCGCCTGCCGGACGGCAGCGCCGGCTACCTCGCGCCCGGTGAGGCAAAAAGGGCCGGCGAGCTGGTTTTCTCAGAAGCCGGGGCGGTAGAAGAGGCAAGACAGTTTCTTGGCCTCCCCTATCTCTGGGGCGGTACCTCGTCTTACGGATTTGACTGTTCCGGCTTTACCTTCCGGATCCTCCAGTCGCAGGGCCTTTCTATTCCGCGTGACGCGGACGAGCAGGCGAGGGAGGGAGTTCCAGTGGTAAAAGAAAATTTGCGGCCCGGTGATTTGCTTTTTTTTGCCGCCAAGGAGGGCCGGGGCCAAATCCACCACGTCGGCATTTACAGCGGGGGTGGCAGGATGGTCCACGCGCCTGACAGCAGTTCCTCAGTCAGAGAAGAGGAATATGACGCGGGCGCCTATGGTGAAGAGTACTGGGGCGCCAGGCGGTACGCGCCCTGATCTTTCGCCCGGACGAAATGCCGCAGTATTTCAAACAATTTACCTCCGACTGCACCCGGCCGGGGGTTTAAAATTGTTAACGGTAAATTAAAAAATTGCTATTTGCCACCGGGGGTTAATATGTGTTAAATTGAAACCGAACAGGGTATAAATGGATTGCTGCAAATAAGAAAACCAGGATTACTTTCGCAGTACAAAAAGGAAAATTTCAGAACATAGCCAATAAATTGTTATAGTATAGTAATTTCTAAACCAGGAGGGGTTTGCTTGATCGAAAAGACTTTTCTGGTGGAAGGTCCGGTAACATCCGAGCGCCTGTCCGAGCTGGATATTGACCCTGATATTAAGAACTTCAGGCCGGCTCATATACAGAAAAAGGCCCTGACGCAAATTGCCTCCGGGGAAATTGAAAAAGTTTTTATCGCCGTCAGCCAGGAAAAGATTATCGGTTACGTGGCCTTCCACCTGCCCCATGAAATGACCCGGTGGAGCAAGCTGCCTTTTATCATTGAGCTGGGGGCCATCGAAATCTCGCCAAACTGGCGTTACTGCGGGGTGGCCAAGGCCCTTATGATCGCGGCCGCCGCGCATGGTTTCATGGAAAACCACGTCGTCACGAGCCTCGAGTATGCGTGGCACTGGGACTTGAAAGGGACGGGGCTGGACATGTTTTCATATCAGAACGTACTTTACAGGCTATTCTCGCCGGTCGGATTTGAAGTGTTCTGCACGGACGACCCGGATATTATTGAGCACCCGGCAAATATCTTTATGGCCCGTATAGGTAAAAACATAACCGAAGAAAAAAAGGAACAATTCATGGACCTGTTGTTCACTGGCGAAAAGTGGTTTTAGCACTGAAGTTATCTTTTTAACAATTAAATCAGTAATAATTATACTAAAACAGGACTTTTGATAATTATAAATATTAATTTAACAATATGGTAATACGAAATACTTTTTTAGTGTTTGACAAATATTTTTTATTTTACTATAATTTTATAAAAGTAATCAAACAGGGGGTGCAAAGAATGGCTTTTGAAATTTATAAACCACGGGGTGTCAAGATGTCAAAATTACCTCTTGTGACACTTTCAAAGAGCTCGATTGTTCTAAATAAACATGCCCGCGAAAAACTCGCTACCGAAAAGGTCGAACTTGCATTTGACCGGGATACCGGAATGCTCAGGATCAGGGCTTCGGAAAACGGACAGATCATTAAAAAAACCAAAATTTTTAGCAGGGGGTTTTTTAACCACTTCGACATCAGTAAGAAGGGTAAATTTGCCGCAAAGTTTGACGAAAAGGAAAAAGCCCTTTTTGTGGTCCTTGAGGAGACAGGCTTAAGCTGATATGATTATTTAAATAAAACCTTTAAAAAGTATCAAAGTCCGCGCCGGCGGGCTTTTTTGTTGCATGGCGGGCTGCATCATAAAGTAGTTGCGCTGCGGCTGGGAATGGGCATAAGCGCCTGGATTATCCCTTTGAGCTTCGGCGCGGCCGTGGCAGGCCAGATGGCCGGCGGCCGGTCTTGCGCCCGCCGGTCCCAGGAATTTCGCCGTTAGATGAAAACCAGAGCGTAAAAATCCCGCAAAGAATTTTCCTTGCGGGATTTTCATATCGAAGGCGACCGCCCCTTTATAATTAGCCTCAGGTAAAGCTAATCCCGGGGTCATCAGTGCGGGAGCAGCCACAATTGCTAAGGACTTCAGCTACCTTTTTACTGCCGCATTTCGGGCAGGTAACCTCCCTTGGCTTCGACCAAAAATAACTGACAGTAAACTCCTGCGAGCACTCCTTACACGTGTACTTCCGGGTACCCATAATCAACCTCCCCTTTGCATAGAACAAGTATTTTTACCATTATATTAATTTATGTTTATCCTGTCAATATTATTAGCGAAATTATTGCGGGTTTCTTTAGACGGATAAAAGATTACGGCGGACGGCCTCTTGCATTTCCTCCCGGGCCACCAGCGACGCGTGCCAGACGGGCTTTTTGTCCAAATTCTTCAACCCCTGCGGGATTTCCATTTTACTTTCAGCGGCAAGCACCTCCAGCAGGGAAAATTCATCCTTCCCTCTGACCGCCTCTTCGCCCAGGATGGCTCCGGCCACGCTTTCATTAAATTTAAAGGGGCTGGCAGTGGAAACCACTATCGTGATTGTGGGGTCGCCCGTCTGGACAGTGTACTTTTTGTAAACGTTCAAACCCACTGCGGTATGGGTGTCGACCAGGTAGTTGTAGTTACGGTAAATTGACCTGATCGTCTCTTTTGTTTCCCCGTCTCCCGCAAAGTCAGACCAGAAGAGTTTACCCACCCGGGCACGGGTCAGTTCGTCCACACTGTACCTGCCGCTTTCTTTCAGGTCCGCCATCCAGTTCCTTACCCTCACATGGTCACGCCCGCTTAGGTGGTAGAGCAGGCGCTCCAGGTTGCTCGATATGAGTATGTCCATGGACGGCGAGGCGGTTTTTATAAACGGGCGCCGGCGGTCGTAAGCGCCGGTGCGGATAAAGTCCGCCAGGACGTTGTTGGCGTTGGCGGCGCAGATCAGCCGGCGCACCGGCAGGCCCATCTCCCGCGCGTAAAAAGCGGCGAGGATGTTGCCGAAATTGCCGGTAGGCACTACGAAGTTTATTTTATCACCGACGGAAACCGTTCCTTCGTTCAATAGGTCAGCGTAGGCCGAGAAGTAGTAGGCGATTTGGGGCAGAAGGCGGCCCCAGTTGATCGAGTTGGCCGAAGAGAGGGTGTACCCGCTTGAATTTAACTCCCTGTTGAATTCGGCGTCACCGAAGATTTCCTTTACCCCGTTCTGGGCGTCGTCAAAATTCCCCCGCACGGCTACTACCGCTACGTTTTTCCCCTCCTGGGTAATCATTTGCCTCTTCTGGACCCGGCTGACGCCCTCTTCCGGGTAAAAGACTACTATCCTGGTGCCGGGGACGTCCTTGAATCCCTCAAGGGCGGCTTTGCCGGTATCGCCGGATGTTGCCACCAGGATCACGATGGTGGACTTTTCCCCGGTTTTGGCCGCGGAGCGGGTCATAAGGTGGGGCAGTATTGTAAGCGCCATATCTTTAAAGGCACTGGTGGGCCCGTGCCAGAGTTCCAGGGCAAAGAGGCCGCCTGCCAGCCGGCGCAGCGGGGCAATCTCCGGGGTGTCATACTTATCGGCATTATAGGCAAGGGCCACGCATTCCCTTACTTCCTCCTCCGAAAAATCTGTAAGGTAGGGCTTTAAAATAGTAAAAGCCCTCTCCCGGTAGTCAAGGCCGGCCAACTTTTCAAGTGCCGGCAGGTCAAAAGTTGCAATTTCCCGGGGTACGAACAGCCCTCCGTCCGGGGAGATGCCGAGCTTTATCGCCTCGGCCGAAAAGACCCGGCGAAAGTTCCCCCTGGTGCTTTCATAAAACATGAATTTATCCTCCTGCAGGGTTGTCTTACATTAATTAAACTATATTAGCTAACCTTAGTAAAGACAATTTATAATAACGATTTGCAATAAATTGGGAAAAACCGGCGGCCGAATTTACCGTCCCCATAGCCATAACCGCAAATTGAATACTCAGGACAGTATATATTTCCAGGCGCCCGATTACTGTTATTTTCATAAAGCAACCCCTTTACCCCCGGTTCCAATTTAAGGGCGGACAATTTATTATCCCTCTTAACTTATGCAATCGTTAATAAAAATCAATAGTTTTATTTAAAAGTAGGAATATTTTTGGTCAGGTAAATAAAAACAGAAAAGTATCACGAAAAAATAAGACATTTTCTGGTTAAAATATTAATATGGTCTCGCCTTGATTACTGGAAGGAGGTTTTATAGTGGATTTAAGAGCGCGGAAGTTTTTTGAACGGGGTGGCAGGGTTTTTCGCCTGGGTTACGAAAGATGGCGTGAGCGCCTTCAAATGGGCATAGCTTATAGATTTTACGTCAAACCCAGGGAGGATAAAAGGAGTGTGCTTGGCCGGCGTATTGATTCAATGGGGATCACTTTGGTGCTCTGGCTCTTCACCATTATCCTTCTCTCCACGGGTAGAGAAATAAAAACAGCTTTTTTGATTTCCATCCCTGTTTTGTTGATCGAGGTGCTCGCTTACAGGAAGTTTAAATCTTTTCTGGCCCGACAGGCAAGCCGTTATGCGCCACAGCAGCCCGTGCGGAAAAATGTCGCCGGGGGCGGCCCCGGGGCTGATAATTTTTCGGAAAAAATCACTGCGATACTGACTGCCGTAAAGCTGGCGGCTTTCGGATCAAGGAAAAAGTTTAAAAACTACATCCTGATGGGTTTTTTTATGTACATAGGGCACCTGTTCCTGCGGGATGCAGGTTTTTTGGGTGCTGTATACCTGGTGTTTGCGCTGTTAAACTTCGGCCTCGGCGCGGCCTGCATTTTTGTCGGCAAAAGTGAGCCCGGGCCGCTGCCCGGCAATCCTGAGCCGGAGGAGAAGTAACTTCGTTTATGGGAAGTGAGAGGTGAGAGGTGAGAGGTGAGAAGTGAGAAATATAAGTTGGAATTCGGCTAAAGCCGAATTCCTTCTTATATTTCTCACTTCTCACCTCTCACCTCTCAAAAGCCGGGACTTGTTTTTAACCGGCCCGACCATTATTATATTTTTTAGACAGCCGCAACATTTAAATAATTTTTAAAGATGGAGCTTTTTAATGGTAAAGGACTACCGGAAGTGGTTTTTGGGGAGGGTCAAAAAGGCTATATCGGATTTCGCCATGATCAGGGACGGTGACCGGGTGGCGGTGGGTTTTTCCGGGGGCAAGGACAGCACTTCGCTCCTGCATGCCCTCCACCTGATCAGACGCTCCGCGCCGGGGGTCAGTTTCGGACTGGAGGCGATTTTCGTAGATATGGGCTGGCCCGTGGACATCCCCCTTCTGGCCGCTTTTTGCCGTGCTCATGAAGTGGATCTGTCCGTGGTTAAGACGGATATTGCTTCCATAGTCTTTGAACACAGGCGCGATCAGAGCCCCTGCGCAATATGCTCCCACCTGCGGCGTGGCGCCTTTCACGACAGGGCGCTGGAACTGGGGTGCAGCAGGGTGGCTCTGGGACACCATCTGGACGACGTGGTGGAGACCTTCTTCATGAGCCTTTTTTACACCGGCCAGTTCCGTACTTTCGCGCCCGACACCTATCTCGACCGCACCGGGCTGCATATGATCAGGCCCCTCATTTATCTTCCGGCCGGGGAAATCAAAAAGTGGGCCGGGCTTGAGGGACTGCCGGCCATCCCGAATCCCTGCCCGGTCAGCGGGAAGACAAAAAGGGAGGAGGCTAAAGAGCTTGTGGCGGAGTTGAGGGAACGGTGTCCTAATCTCGGCGCCAGTTTTTTAAACGCTCTTTTAACCTTTGACCCGTCAAACCTGTGGCCTAAAAGAGAAAAGATCCCGCCGGGCGGGCCTTAGATAGTAATTATTTCAAATCAGACGGCGGTGAAACGGTTCACAACTGCTCTCAGTGGAGTTCATAGTCCAATTCATCTAATATGCATTTAAGTGTTTCTTCCGGATAGACCTCTCCAGTGGGGAAGTTTACCGTCTGCCATCTCACAAAGGCGGAAAGATAGGGGTCCATACATTCACCCCTGGTTGCCCACGCTCCTAAACCGTTCGGCAGGCTGGTTTCTTTCCAATATACTTGCAGGACTTCAAGAAAACTCCGGTTGGGAAGAATAATTTCAGGGGCGGTATTTATGACAGAACACCCGCTGCCGGTCATAATCCGGTGAGGCGTGTCACATTTAGAACAAACCCCCACTTCTAAAATACTCCGCTCGTAATTTTTAACTTTCAGCGGTTGGCCGCATACCTGGCAAATTACCCCTTCACACATCAAATCAATAAAACCGTAATAATCAGGATCTGATAATTCGTCTACCCAGAATCCCCCGTCCCGGATATAGATTCCTTTGGGAAGATTTGTTGTCCGCGGCACCTTGCTCCCTCTCCCTTGCGTGATATTTTCTATTTTAACGAATTTAAGGTGAAATGAACAATAGGGCGGGAAGCAAAACTTTTTTCGCATAAGCGCGGGAAAATTTAATATATTTTTAATCTGCTGCAATATATGCTGTAAAGTAATGTTACACAGATTAGCATTTTTGTTTTAAAATAAAAAAAAGGGGTTGGATAAAACATTATTTTCAGGATAGGTGGTAGGTATGGATTACAGTGGGAAGATAAAAACATTGGCGAAGTTGATTCAGGGATCTTCGCGCACTTTTGCCCTGACCGGCGCCGGTATAAGCACTGAAAGCGGGATCCCGGACTTCCGCAGCCCCGGGACCGGCCTGTGGCAAAAGACAGACCCGATGAAGGTGGCTACCGTCACGGTCCTGCGCCGTGACCCGGCAGCCTTTTACAAGGCCAACCTGGAACGCTGGTCTGTTTTTACTGAAGCCGAGCCCAACGCCGCCCACTACGCCCTGGCCGCCCTGGAGCGGGAAGGGTTGCTTGAAGGAGTTATTTCCCAGAATATAGACGGCCTGCACGTAAAGGCCGGGTCTGAACGGGTGTGGGAGGTGCACGGGCACCTGCGCACCTGCCATTGTATGAAATGTAATGGCAGGCAGCCTTTTTCCAACCTTTTGGAGCAATTCAAATCGGGCATTAACCCGCCTTTGTGCATATGCGGCGGTGTTTTGCGCCCGGACGTGGTGCTGTTCGAAGACCCTATGGGGGAGGACTTTTTCCACGCCAGCCAGGCCCTGAATGGCTGCCAACTCCTGGTGGTGGTGGGCAGCAGCCTGCGGGTATACCCGGTGGCCCATTTGCCGGAGCGGGCCGCCCGGCTTGTGATTGTCAACAGGGACGCGACCCCCTGGGACGACCGGGCGGCGCTGGTGATCAACGACTCGGCCGGCAAAGTTTTCACTGACCTCATGACTGAACTGAAACAGTCGTCAGACGTCTGACGTCCGTCGACTGTTTCAAGGTGTCGGAACGCAGACCGACCCTGAGGGCTTCAAGGGCGATCACGTCTATGGGGCTGACATTGCCGATGTTGACGTTGCTGCCGAGGCGTGAGATCAGGTCCTGCTGCTGCTCTTTTTTTGGGGCTTCCCAGATTAGTAGAGAAGGGTCTTTTAAAGCCGATACCAGTTCCTCCAATTCAAATTCTATGAGCCTGCCGTTATTGTCGTAAAGACCTACGTCTTTGGCAGGGTTGCGGCCTTCCACGATTACCCGGCAAGCGCCGCTGTTCAAGTCCCTCTTTACCAGGCGGAGAAGATCTTTGAAACAGAGCACGTTGCCCGGCTCTTTTTTGCCAACCTCGGTAAAGACCTTTAAACCTTTTTCAGCCGCCAGCGTAATTGCTGTGTGACGCGCCCCGTCACTTAAGTTAATTGTTCCGTCAGACACTTCAATTGCGGTAAAACCGAAGCTTGCGGTCAGTGAAATGTACTCCTTTAACTTTTCCTGATAAATTGCCACCTCTAAAAATGTGCCCCCGGGAAAAATATCGATGTTGAAAGAACGCACTACCCGGATTTTTTCCCGCAGAATTTCGGTCTTATAAAGAGCGGGTGTGCCGAAACCAAGTTTAATCATGTCGATATAATCCGCGGCAAGGCGCAGCAGGTCTTTTAGCGCCGCGAGGCCGATTCCCTCGTCTATGACCATAGTAAGGCCGTCTGTCCTCGGTTTTTGGCTTCGCCCAGGCAGGGGAAATTCAATAAATTCCTGCCACGTATTACGGGCGCTGTTTTTCACTAGATCTTTCATCTCCTTTTGCCACCAAAATTTTATAGGTTGTGACACATTATATGGCCTGCCAAGTCGAATGGCTTGTGTTTCATGGATGGTAAAATAGACCTTGTTGGTCTGGCCTGAAAAGGGGAAAATTAATAAAGATTTTTAACTTCCGGTAGGATGTACGGGGGAGAGTACAGAATATTATGTAGGGAAAAAGGTGTATGCCTTTAGAAAAGGGGGGAACAGCAACGATCCCGTTAAAAGACAATATCCCGTCCAGCACTTATCCTTTTGTTAATATAATGCTGATTACACTCAACCTGGCTGTCTTCGGTTACGAGGTCACCCTGGGAAGGAACCTGGATTATTTTGTTTTCCAGCATGGAGTAATCCCGGCACAGCTTGTGGCTTACGGCTTCAACGCGGATCAAATCGGCAGGCTAACCTCTGCCATGTTTTTGCACGGCGGCTGGTTTCATGTTTTAAGCAACATGCTGTATCTCTGGATCTTTGGTGATAACGTTGAGGACCGGATGGGGCATTTCAAATACCTTATTTTTTACCTTTTGACCGGCTATATCGCGACCTTTGCCCACGTGCTCTCCTTCCCCGCGGCAAAGTCGCCTCTGGTAGGGGCGAGCGGCGCCATAGCCGGGGTGCTGGGAGCTTACCTGGTGCTTTATCCCCGGGCCAGGGTGCTTACACTGGTCTTTATCATTATTTTTATTCAGATTATTCCTATACCTGCGGTGGTCTTCCTCGGCATCTGGTTTATTTTGCAGCTTTTAAGCGGCACGGCCAGCCTGTCGGCCCAGGCGGCCCAGGGTGTGGCCTTCTGGGCGCATATCGGGGGCTTCGTATCCGGCATGATTCTGGTGAAGCTTTTCGCCAGGCGGCAGTATGCCGGCAATTACTAATACTGACCAGGTTTTCTTGCGGCGGGTTTCATTTCATAATACATTTTAGAAGGTTTAAAAAATTTTTTAGCGAATTATTATTTTTAGAAAGTGAGGTGGCCTGCCATGATCAAATTGGTGTGCGAGTGTGGGAACAATGAGGCTGGCGGTTTCGATATTTATGTTTCCAGGGGAGAATTATGCGATATCCTGACGGTAATTTGCAAGAGGTGCAGGGAAGTCAGCGAGGAATATATCGCCTGCAGCGGCGATTCGTTAATTTTACAATGTTAAAATCTTAACCCCCGGCCTGCGGGGGTTTGGTTTTTTTTAGCCCCGTGCGATGACGGGACTTACGGTTACCTTTTGCTTACCAGGCGGGTCATCAGGTTAGCCAGGATCTGCCTTTCGTCCTGGCTGGCAACGTCCCAAAGTTCTTTAACCGCTTTCTGTTCCGGGTTGCTGGGTGTTACGCTTTGTGCCAGGAGATCGCCTACCTGCTGTGCCATTGTGTAAATCTGGGACTTAGCTATGCCCAGTTCTTCGGCAAATTCCACGGCCTGGCCGAGTGTGCGCTTCCAGCTGTCCCAGCTTGTGTCCGGCATACCCATATCGTGCACCCCTTTATCTTGAAGTTATTATTATAATCCCTCGGATCGGGCCGGTATATACATAAATAGGATAATATTCAATAATTATGTTTGGCGGGAAAACAGGGAACTCTTTGTGATGAATTGAAAAATTTTAATCTAAAGCAGGATAATGGCGGTCACCTGATGAATATTTAGGCGGAAGAAAAGAGTGTTGGATAATTTAATTTTTAACTTTGCGTCATGACACCCTTTTATAACCTGTAGCAAGAAAGAGGGTAGGGGTAATGGCTTTTCGCAAGGACGACATGTTTGACGAGTATAATGTGAAGGTGGGGACCATTGACTGGTACACCAAAAACAAAAGGCTTTTGGACAAGCTTTTGCCGGAGGTGATTATTGCCGACAAGATTGTCGGTGATTCACGCTTCCAGGTTTATAGAAATGAAAATTTTGAGCTGGTGTTTGTCCATAGTATAGACGTTGAAACCAGGAAAGCCGTTGCCGACCTTAATAAAGTGAATTACCACGACGGGATCAGGGTGCAGCTCACCTGGGGGCCTGACGAGAGCTATCTCAAGGTGGGCGACACCACACTGGAGCAAAACTATTTTCTTGTAAAGTGTGTAGTGGAAAAATCTTGAGAGCAGGCAAACTGCTTACCCCTGACCAAAACGTTATCCCCCTGCCAGTAAGGCGGCGAAAAGCCGTCTTTTTTACATATATTGGGGACATTCCTCGAAGAGGTGTGTCCCCTTTCCGCTGTTGACATTCCTCGAAGAGGTGTGTCCCCTTTCCGCTGTTGACATTCCTCGAAGAGGTGTGTCCCCTTTCCGCTGTTGACATTCCTCGAAGAGGTGTGTCCCCTTTCCGTTGCTGACATTCCCATACCTCATAAAAGGCGATTAAGTCGTCTTCTTAGTTTTCCCTAACATAAAAAATGATATAATAATTTGAATAAGGGACCTAATATCGCCCATCAGGAACAGGGCCGCAGGGATTTTAAAAGAGAGGCATAAAAAATAATGAGCACTCTAATACTGGCCATTGAGACTTCCTGCGACGAAACAGCCGCCGCAGTTGTGGCTGACGGCACAGCGGTGCTGTCCAACATCATATCTTCACAGGTGGAAGTGCACCGGCAATTCGGCGGGGTGGTGCCGGAAGTGGCTTCCCGCAAGCACCTGGAATTGATCAACCACGTTATTGACGGGGCGCTTGCCGGCGCCGGGGCTGCGTTTGACAGCCTCTCCAGCGTTGCGGTTACTTACGGGCCCGGGCTTGTCGGGGCACTTTTAGTCGGGGTGTCCGCCGCCAAGTCCATTGCCTACGCCCTCGATTTACCCCTGGTGGGAGTCAACCACCTGGAAGGGCATATTTACGCCAATTTCCTGGCCGAGCCCGGTCTAAAACTCCCCGCCCTTTGCCTTGTGGTTTCGGGCGGGCATACCGACCTTGTCTATATTGCCGGACATGGTAATTACCGGGTGGTGGGCAGGACACGCGACGACGCAGCCGGGGAAGCATTCGACAAAGTGGCGCGCACCATAGGACTGGGTTACCCGGGCGGGCCCATGGTTGAGCGGCTGGCGCGGGAAGGGGATGCACAAGCAATTTCTCTGCCGCGGGCCTACCTTGAGGAGGGCAGCTTTGATTTTAGTTTCAGCGGGTTGAAGTCGGCTGTTATTAACTTTCTGCACCGGGCCGGGCAGCGTGGGGATACAGTGAACAGGGCGGACCTTGCCGCCGGATTCCAGAAAGCCGTGGTGGACGTGCTGGTCGACAAGACGATGGCTGCCGCGCAGGCGCTGGCCGTGGAAACGGTGCTGCTGGCAGGTGGTGTGGCCGCCAACACGGCGCTGCGCGAAAGACTGGCTGAAAGAGTAAGGGAAAAGGGGCTTACCCTGGTTGTTCCACCACCGGTGCTGTGCACCGACAATGCCGCTATGATTGCCTGCGCCGCTTTCCACCGCCTGGCGCGGGGGAGACTCGCGCCGCTGAGCCTAAACGCCGTGCCGGACCTGGAACTGGGCGAAGAGAGATATGAGGGGAATTTCAGGGGCAGGGTTATGAATTAAGTTTTTTTATATTTAATTTAACATAATGCAATTGTTTTTGTGGCATTTATCCCTGTGGATAATGTGGATAAGCCTGTTAATAACTGATAATTCAAGGTTCTCCCCTGTGGGTGAAAAATGAGGCAAATACCAGTTTGTATAGTATTAATACATGTGCGCTGCCCAGGCGCCTTTTTTTTAAAGGTTGTGAAATTATGGCCGAAATTAATAAAGAAAAGAGAGAATCAGGACGGTTAATTGCGGAGGCCCTGGCCGTTAATATCCTACCGCTTACGCCGGGTGCTTGTCCTGACATCCGAACTGGGCCGGCTGGTGATGGCTCTGGGGCTGGAGCGTTTTTACGAAGGCAATGCTGAATTAAGGGTTTTTGCGGTCAGAAACAGGTTTTTTGGGGGGACCATCGGCGCTGCCGGGCTTTTGACTGTGCCGGATATTGAGGCCGCCCTGGGTGATTTTATGTCAGCCTGTACCTAGATTTGCAGAAGAATTGCGGTTTGGATGTTGAAATGGTTTAAAAATTATTTAAAATGTAGGCTAAAAAAGATATTTTTTATTATTTTGTTGAATGCTGGTAGGAAAAGTAGCGCTTTTTGTTGAATAGTTAACTGAATATTTTTAAATTAACATTAATCTTTAGCTTCCGGATTATAATCTGACCGGGGAGGCGCCGGCCTTGTCGCTACGATTAAAAACATTGATAATTATTGGCGCCACACTTGCCTGCCTGTTTACTATTTTGTTTGCCGCCTCAAAATTAATTATACTGAGGAGTTTCGCCAGGCTGGAGGATAAAAACAGCCGCGACAACATCCAGCGGGCTCTCAATGCCTGGTCGGACGGGCTTGCCATGCTTGACACCAAACTCGTGGACTGGTCAGCCTGGGACGATACTTACGCCTTCATCGAAGATGAAAACGAAGATTACACCAGGTCGAACCTCGTTCCGTCCACATTTACCAATCAGGGTGTTAATCTCCTGCTGTTTATTAACTCTTCGGGCCGGATTGTATTTGAAAAAGGTTACGATCTAAATACCGGAGAGGAGATGCCCGCTGCACCGGACCTCAGCGAATACCTCGGTGCGGACAGCCCGCTTTTCAAACTTGAGGTCAGCGATGAGAGCAGCGTTACGGGTGTTGTCCTTTTGCCCGAAGGGCCCATGCTTTTGGCCTCGCGGCTTATTCTGACCAGCGATTACGCGGGGCCTGCGCGCGGTGTGCTGATAATGGGGCGGTACCTGGACAACAAAGAGATTAAACGGCTCGCCGACATTACTAATTTAGACATTTCTTTTGTTCCTGTGAACGCCGGGGATATTTCCCCCTCCATCCGGACGGCGCTCTCTTCCATATCCGAAACATCACCTGTTTTCATTAAGCCGCTGAACGAGGATTTAATAGCCGGGTACGCGCTTATTAATGATATCCATGGAAAGCCTTCCCTTGTTCTAAGCGTGGAGATGCCCAGGGATATTTACAAGGAAGGCCAGGCCGGCGCGCTCTATTTTATTTTATCGCTCCTGGCGTTCGGCCTGGTCTTTGGCGTGTTGACCCTGCTGCTGCTGGAGAAACTGGTACTGTCCCGGCTGTCGAGGTTCAGCAATGAAATTACAAAAATTGGCGCGAGCGGAGACATTTCAGCTCGCGTACCGGTAACAGGGGAAGATGAGTTGGCGAACGTGGCCGGTGAGGTGAACAGGATGCTGGCGACGCTTGGAAAGGCCCAGGACGATCTGCGAAAAGGTGAAGAATTATACCGGACCATTTTTGAAACGACGGGCGCCGCAACGATAATAATTGAGGAAGATACGACAATTTCTCTGATCAACACGGAATTTGAAAAGCAATCGGGCTACTCAAAAGAGGAAGTCGAAAATAAAATGAAATGGACTCGCCTGGTCTGCGAAGATGACCTGGCCCAAATGATAGAGTATCATTATAAGCGAAGGGTAGATCCCATTTCCTCCCCCACGAGTTATGAGTTTCGCTATTTCGGTAAAAATGGCGATATAAGAAATTGCATTGTTACTAACGCATTAATTCCTGGAACAAGAAAAAGTGTGGCTTCGCTTCTGGACATAACAGACCGCAAGCAGGCTGAAGAGCGGCTGAGGTATTTAAGCCAGCATGACCAGCTGACCGGGCTTTACAACCGTACCTATTTTGAGCAGGAGATGCGCCGCCTGGAAGGAATCGGCCCTGTCCCGGTCGGTTTCATCGTATGTGATGTGGACGACCTGAAACCGGTCAACGACACAATGGGACATGACAAAGGAGACGAAATGCTGGTAGCGGCGGCAGGGGTGATCAAAGAAGGTGCTGGTGAGGGGGATGTGGTTGCCCGGATCGGGGGGGATGAGTTTGCCATATTGCTGCCGAATAGCAACCGCGCAGGCATGGAAAGGGCCTGCGGCAGAATTAAAAAAGCTGTTTTAAAATACAACGCGGAGAATCCTGAGCTCCCCTTAAGCTTATCAATCGGCTTTGCTGTTAATAACGAGAGGTCTTTAGACGTACTTTTAAAAGAAGCGGACAACAATATGTACAGGGATAAGTTAAACCACAGCCAGGGGATTAACGGTATTGTTTCGCCGGTTTTAAAGGGAATTAAGTCCCGGAGCTGTATTAAGGATAGCCGCAGTGAGCGGGTACAGGACCTTGTGGCCAACCTGGCTTTCAGCACCGGGCTGCCGGAACACAATATTTCCAGGCTGAAACTGCTTGCCCAGTTTCATGACATCGGCGAGATGGGAGTGCCGGACAGCATCCTCTTTAAACCGGCTCCTTTTAACGCTGAAGAAGCCGCCGTTATGCAAAAACACTGTGAGATCGGGCACCGGATCGCAAAAACCGCCAACGACCTGATTCCCATAGCCGACTGGATCCTGAAGCACCACGAGTGGTGGAACGGCCAGGGCTATCCCCTCGGCCTGAAAAAGGAGGAAATTCCGCTGGAGTGCCGCATTTTGTCCATTGTCGACGCGTATACCGCCATGACCGGCGAAAGCCCATACCGCAAAGCCATGACCCCCGCGGAGGCTGCTGCTGAACTTAAGAGGTATGCGGGAAGCCAGTTTGACCCGGGCCTGGTTCAAAAATTTGTAGAATTTATTGAACAGGAGGATAACAAGACTTATTATAAAGTTTCTTCCTGAATGCAGGAAAAGGTGTTTGTTTTGTTGAAAGAAAATATTTTAGATAATCCGGGAGAGAGGAGATTTTTAACCTGATGTATTGGGACAAGGACAACGAGACAATGCCCCGGGAGAAGCTTCAGGAAGTTCAGCTGAAGCGGCTGCAGGCAACGGTGGACAGGGTTTACCACGGCGTGCCCTTTTACCGGAAATCGCTGCAGAAAAAGGGGTACCAGGCGGGAGATATCAAATCCCTGGAGGACTTAAAGCGCCTGCCTTTTACGATGAAGCAGGATCTTCGAGATAATTACCCTTTCGGTTTGTTCACCGTTCCTTTACAGGAAATCGTGAGGCTGCACGCCTCATCCGGCACAACCGGCAAGCCGATCGTGGCCGGCTATACCAGTAAAGACATTGAGAACTGGGCCGAACTGATCGCCCGCTGCCTGGTCATGGCCGGCGGCACAAGGGGTGACGTTGTTCAGGTCGCATACGGCTACGGCCTGTTTACGGGGGGCCTGGGCCTCCACTACGGCGCCGAGCGCATGGGCGCGACAGTGGTCCCTATCTCCGGAGGAAACACGGCCCGCCAGCTAATGCTGATGCAGGACTTTGGCGCCACCATGCTCTGCTGCACACCCTCTTACGCCCTGTTTATGGCCGAGGAGGGAGAGGCGGCGGGCATCGACTTTAAAAAACTGCGCCTGCGCGTCGGTGTTTTCGGGGCAGAGCCGTGGTCGGAGAACATGCGCCTGCAACTGGAGCAAAAGCTCGATATAACCGCACTGGATATATACGGACTGAGCGAGGTTATGGGGCCCGGGGTGGCTATGGAGTGCCCGGCCAAGGCCGGCGCCCACGTTTTTGAAGATAATTTCATTCCGGAGATCATCGATCCTGATACCGGTGAGCCGCTGCCTTACGGCCAGGAGGGTGAACTGGTCTTCACCACAATCACTAAAGAGGCGTT
>JAMCWI010000003.1 GCA_023481335.1 Bacillota bacterium
TAAGGGCGGCTGGTTGGGTACCATTAACTATGAAGTGGTCTGCTGGGTGGGCAGCAGGGTGCCGCGGATTTATACAGGCTAGCTGGGAGATGGAGTATGCAGAGACGGATTGTGATGGCCAGCGGTGACAAAAATGAGCTGGAGCAGCTAAGGCAAATGCTGCCCCGCCTGGGCTACCGGGTGGTGGGGGAGGCCACCGGCGGCATGCATGCATTAAAAACCATTCGCACCACCTCGCCGGAATTGGTGCTGTTGGACGACCGGCTGCCGGTGTTGGACGGTATGCAGGTGGCAAAAATACTAACGGATGAAAATATTGCTCCGGCGGTGCTGATGGTTTCCCAGGGCAACAAGTCCCTGGTGGATCGGGCCAGAGATGTTACCTCGGCTTTCCTGATGCGGCCCTATCTGGAGGATCAAGTTTACGCAGCGATAGAGGCCGCAGCCGCCTCCTACAAAAAATATACCCAGCTGCAGCAGCAGTTGAACGAACTGCAAGAAACCCTGAAGTCACGCAAGATTGTAGAGAAGGCCAAGGGTATCCTCATGCGCCAAAGGGGTTTTAGCGAGGAGCAGGCTTTCAAGGCCATTCAGCAAACGGCCATGAAAAAAAGGACCACCATGAAGTCGGTGTCGGAGGCTATTATTACGGCCTATGAAATGGAGGTTTAGCAAGTATACAAAATTCCTGTCCTTTGGACATTGTCAAAGGACGGTTAAGGGAATATAATAGCAATAGCAGCAGGGGAACAAAGGCGTACCCCAAAGCGTAAAGCCAACGAGGGCTCAATGACCGGAAACGGTTGTTGGGTCTTAATTTTTTTGAACAGGATAGAATTTTTGGGGCAAAGGCACCTTCCGAAATGAGGCTAGTCACCTTATTTCAGGAGGGCGCCGTTCCCCCTTATTACACAAAGTTGTGTTATTAGCGAAGGCGCTTGATTCAAGGGTAATATGAAAACCCTTGAATGGGGCGCCTTTTCTATTAACCGGAAGTCTTTCTGCTGCAGGTACCCACAGGAAGATTTCCCCATAAATATTACAAACAGGAGGTTTTAACATGACGAGCAGAGTAAAATCGATCCTTATTTCCTTACTGGCCTTATTATTACTGCCCGGCATCGCCTGGGCCGCCGAAGCCCCTGCCATTGACACCGGTGACACCACATTCATCATTATCTGCACCGCCATGGTGATGATTATGACCCCGGGCCTGGCCCTGTTTTACGGCGGCATGGTGAGGAAGAAAAACGTCCTCAGTACCATTATGTTAAGCTTTATTGTGATGTGCGTGGTCAGCATCCTTTGGGCTTTATACGGCTATACCCTGGCCTTCGGTCCCGACATCAACAGCCTCATTGGCGGCTTGGATTACCTGGGGCTGCAAGGGGTAGGGCAGGAGCCCGGCAGCGGCACCATTCCCCACTTTATCTTTATGGCCTTCCAGCTTATGTTTGCGCTGATTACCGTTGCCATTATCTCCGGTTCCATTGCGGAAAGAATGCGTTTCCCGGCCTTTCTGGCCTTCATCGTCCTCTGGGCCACGGTGGTTTATTCCCCCCTGTGCCACTGGGTTTGGGGCGGCGGCTGGTTGATGCAGATGGGTGCCCTGGACTTTGCCGGCGGCACCGTGGTGCACATCAGCTCCGGGGTGGCCGGCCTGGTGGCCGCCCTGGTCATCGGCAAGAGAAGAGGTTACGGCAGCGAACCCATGGTGCCGCACAACCTTCCCATGACCGTGCTTGGGGCTGCACTGCTCTGGTTTGGCTGGTTCGGCTTTAACGCCGGCAGCGCCCTGGCTGCCAACGGTCTGGCTGCCAGTGCCTTTGCGGTAACCCACATTGCCGCTGCAGCCGGGGGCCTTTCCTGGCTGCTGGCGGAATGGGCCCACCACGGCAAACCCACCGTCCTGGGTTGTGTCTCCGGTGCAGTGGCCGGACTGGTGGCCATTACCCCGGCGGCCGGTTTTGTAGCTCCCATGCCTGCCATTCTCATTGGTCTGGTGGTTGGTCCCCTGTGTTATTTCGCAGTGGCGGTCATCAAAGCCAAACTGGGTTATGACGATTCCTTGGATGCCTTTGGCATCCACGGCATAGGCGGTACCTGGGGTGCCATCGCCACCGGCTTATTTGCCAGCAAGGCAGTCAACGAAGCCGGGGCCGACGGCCTGTTCTACGGCAACGCTGCCCAGCTTACCACCCAGTTAATCGGCGTAGGTGCCACCGTTCTTTTTGCCGGCCTGGCCACCTTCCTCATTCTAAAAGTCATTGGTCTGTTTACCAGCTTACGAGTCAGTGCCGATGACGAGGTGATCGGTCTAGACGTCAGCCTGCATGGCGAAAATGCTTACGCCTATGCGGACACCTTCGGCGGCTCCTTAACAAGAGAAGTCAAAATTCCCCAAAGCACCCCGGGCACAGCGGTGAAAACGGTTTAATTTAAATAGTATCCAACGAAGGAGGGAATTCCCTATGACGAAGATAGAAGCGGTTATCCGCCCCGGTAAACTGGAAGATGTAAAAGATGCCCTCAATAAACTGGGGGTGCACGGGATGACCGTTTCCCAGGTCATCGGCTGCGGTCACCAAAAGGGACGCACCGAGGTGTACCGGGGGGCGGAGTACAGCATCAATTTGCTGCCCAAAGTAAAGGTGGAGGTTATTGTAAGGGATCAGTGGGTCGATGCCTGTGTGCAGGCCATCTGTGAAGCGGCTCGCAGCGGAGAAATCGGCGACGGCAAAATTTTTATTTACCCGGTCAGCAATGTTATTCGCATTCGAACCGGTGAACAGGGTGATGACGCGGTATAATGGTAAGCCAATAACTTTCCCCGTATTGCTAATAGTAAGCCCCGGCCAAGCCGGGGTCGTTTTTTTGCCCGCCTGCGCAGATATTTATAGAGTTCCGCCATGTAAAATATTTGCAAGACCCGGTCACAAATCCGAAAATCCAACGTCTATATTGTTAAAATGAGACTAAGGAGTGAGTTCCTTTGGGTAAAAAATTTGCCAGAGCCCTTGTGGCCGGTTGCCTGGCCACCGGCCTGGTGTTTAACCAGGCGGCCTTTGCCGAGGTTGTGAAAACTTCCGTCATGCCGAAGCCTCCCACAGAAATTAACGGGGATCTGTCCAAGGCTAAGTTTCCTCTGGACAAGGCCATTGAAAGGGCCAAGGAAGTCTTTCGCATCGGCAGCGAGTATGAAAGCTTTAAGAGCGGATTTAATTCCTACGACGGCAAAGCCGAGTGGCACCTCAACTGGAACCGGGATACCGAGCCCAGGGGCAATATCTCGGTCCGCGTTGACGCCTTAACCGGTGATATTATCGGCATGGACCGTTGGCAGGATATGCCCCCGGGCCAACGGTACAGCGGTTTGCCAAAATATTCCTACGAAGAAGCCACTAAATTGGCCCAGGAATGGGCCAAGAAATTACTGCCCCATTACGTCAGCCAGACCCGTTTGGACCCCAACCGGGAGCGGCCCTTTTTCGGTTTCGGTGAAAGGGGACCCGTGGAGTACTATTATAACTTTGCCGGTTATGGCGTCAATGTATCCTTTCCGGAACACAACATCCATGTACGGGTAAACGGTGATACCGGGGAAATTATGGGTTTTCACTTAAACTGGGACAACAAGTTGAACTTCCCCTCGGTTGCCGGTAAAATCTCCGCTACCCAGGCCGAAAAGGTCTTTGGGGAAAATGTAGAACTGGTTTATTTCCGCCCCCATATGTCCGGCACCGAGAATCCCCCGGTGAAACTGATTTACCAGGTTAAAAACGGCGCGGGATTGCTGATTGACGCCCTAACCGGCAAAGTGATTGACGAGCCCAGATACTTTTACGATAAAGCCGGCGGTATGGGCGGGGACAACATGGCCATTGAAGAAAGGAAAGAGAAGCAAGAGTTATCCCCGGTGGAGCAAAAGGAAGTAGATAAGCTAAAGAACCTCCTCAGCACTGATAAAGCGTTGGAGCAGGTTAAAAAGGCCCTACAGATCCCGGCAGACCTCAAGCAGACCGAGAGCCGCCTAAGCCAGGATTACCAATACCCGGAACAAACCCAGTGGAATTTCCACTGGCGCAGTGAAAAGGAAGCTGCCTACCAAAGCATTAATGCCTCGGTAAACGCCGTAACGGGTGAACTGGTCAGCTTTAACAAATGGATGAGATCCTACGACGAAACAGCCGGTAAAAAGCCTCAGTTTACAAAAGAACAAGCCCAAAAGGCAGCCGAGGATTTTATTAAAAAACAGCAGTCCCGGCGGTTTGGTGAAATCAAGCTTCAGAACAGCTGGAATGAAAACTACATCGAAAAGGGAATGCCGGGGATATATCGTTTCTCCTATGTTCGGTTGGTTAATAACATACCCTTTACCAACAACGGTTTTGACGTGGAAGTCAATGCCTATACCGGTGAGGTTACCAGCTACCGGATGTCCTGGTGGAATGTAAGTTTCCCCCAGCCTGCGGGTTTGCTGGATAAAGGGAAAGCGGTCGAATCCTTCCTGGGGGACGGCGGCCTGGCCCTGGATTACATGAGAATTCACAGGGGCAGCAACGAACCCCGGATAAACCTTGTCTACCGCTTAAAGGATCGCCCCTCCTATATGGTGGATGCCCAAACAGGCAAATTCCTGAACTGGAACGGGGAACCCATCGCCCCCCAAGCAAACCAACCA
>JAMCWI010000002.1 GCA_023481335.1 Bacillota bacterium
CAGAAGATGAAATCAAAATGACGGGCATTCCAATATTGGACGCCCGTCATTTTAATATCAGATTAGAATAGGGGTTGATTTGCACTTTAAATCCCTGCTTGCCGTCTTTAAGTTCAAGAATTGCAGCACCCTTCACAGGGTTGTGGTTGGCGTCGAAGGTGTACTTGCCGGTAACAGCTTGCACATCCTTCAGGCTGACCAGGGCGTCCTTAATTTTTTCAGGTTCGGCGGAACCGGCCTGCTCAATGGCTTTTACCATCAGAATGGCAGCATCGTAGGCCAGGGCTGCTAAAGCATCGGGAGTTTCGTTGTTGTACTTGGCTTTGTATTTTTGCACAAATTCTTGTACGATGGGATCTTGGGAATCCGGAGAATAGTGATTGCTGAAATAGGTGCCGTTGAGGGCTTTGGCACCGGCGATTTCAATCAGTTTGGGAGAATCCCAACCGTCACCGCCCATGAAAGGAACCGTAATACCCAGGTCGCGGCCCTGCTTGACGATTTTGCCCACTTGCTCATAGTAAGCAGGAACGTAAATCACATCGGGTTTTAAGGATTTAATTTTGGTCAAGGTGGCACTGAAATCCTGGTCTTCGGTTAAGAAGGCTTCTTTAGCTACAATTTTACCGCCCTGTTCCTCAAAGGCTTTCACGAAGAAATCCGCCAGGCCCTTGCTGTAAGGGGAATTGTTTTCCACATAAACAGCAGCGGTTTTGGCACCCAGGGTCTTGGTGGCAAATGTAGCCATAACGGTGCCCTGGAAGGGATCGATAAATACAGAACGGAAAACATATTCGCGCACTTTGCCTGTGTTGGGGTCAACGGTTACGTCGGGGTTGGTGCCGCCGGTGGTCATGATAGGAATTTTGTTATCCATGCCAATTTGGGAAAAGCCCATGGTATTGCCGGAGGTAATAGCACCCAGGATGGCAACCACTTTGTCCTGGTTGATTAATCTGAGGGCTACGTTGGCAGCCTCGGTGGCCTCGCTCTTGTTGTCCAGGCAGATAAATTCAATTTTCTTGCCTAATACGCCGCCTTTGGCGTTCACTTCCTCAAAATATAAATTAATGCCGTTCTTGGCCGAGTTGCCAAAAGTGGCTACCTGTCCGCTTAATTCATAGTTGCCGCCAATCTTGATCACATCGGCTTCCTGCTGTTCGGCCTTGGGTTTGTTCTCCTGGCCGCCGCAGCCGGCGATCAGGCTGATCATTAAAAGGGTTATCAGCAGTAAAATACCTTTCTTCGCTCTTCCTCTTCTCATCTTTTTAACCTCCATGTTTAGTAATTAGACAATTAAACAGTCGATGCATTTCATACCCTAAAGACTTAAGCCACCTCCGTATTCAATATATTAAGGAAACTTAAAACAATTGTAGCCGAGCCGGACAAGGACTGTCAATATAAATGTCAATCAATTCGCAGCGATTTATAAACAAAAATGTGTACAGTAAATTAAACAGAAAAACGGGGCTGCACCAAATGCAACCCCGTTTTATTACTGGTTAGATTGTTCCTGCATTTTATTGAGAACTTCCTTAAGCTGGTTTAAGGATTGGCCGTAGCCGGACCAATCTCCGGCTTTCAGTCTGGTCTGAGCTTCGTCGTAAAGACGGTTTGCCTCGGCAGCCAGTTCTCTAACGGTGGCCTGGGGAGCAGGCTGCGGTTCACCGGGCTGATCCGTTTGAGGCGGCGCTCCTTGCTTGGGAGGTGTCGGTGCAGCTGCACCTTCGCCAAAGATCCTCTGCAGAGCCAGATCAAGGGTAGGCTCCATGACGATCTTGTCCCCTGCGGCCACAATGACCCGGCGCAGTTCCGGCATTTTACTCTGTTCGGACTGCAGGTACAGGGGTTCCACATAAAGCAGTGAGTCCTTCACAGGAATGACCAGCAAATTACCCCGGATAACCGATGAGCCACGTTGATCCCAGAGGGATAACTGCTGCGAGATGGTGGTATCCTGGTCAATTCTGGCTTCGATTTGCATGGGGCCGTATACAAGTTCCTGTTTGGGGAATTCATAGACAACCATTTTTCCGTAATTTTCCCCATCGGAGCGGGCCCCCAGCCAGGCAATCATGTTTTTCTTGTTCTGGGGATTGAAGGGCATAATCAACACATATTCCGGCTTTTCTTCCCCCGGCAGCACGGTAACGGTGTAATAGGCCTCCATGGGCTGTTCTTCTTTGCCGACCTTTTCAGTGGGCAGTGTCCACTTATCTTCCCTGTTATAGAAGACCTGGGGGTCGGTCATATGATACAGGGCATACATGCGGGCCTGGATCATGAATAAATCCTCGGGATAGCGGACGTGCGACCGTAAATCCGCGGGCATCTGATCCATGGTCTTAAACATGCCGGGGAATATTTTGCCGTAGGTTTGGATGATGGGGTCCTTCGCATCGGCAATATAGAAATTAACATCCCCGTTATAGGCATTGATCGAAACCTTGACGGAGTTTCGAATATAGTTGTTGCCCCGGTTGTCAAAGGGTTCGGAGTAAGGATACATATTGCTGACGGTATAGGCGTCCCACAGCCAGACAATCTCACCCTTGCTGTCAATAACCGGGTAGGGATCGCTGTCGTATCTCAGGAAGGGCGCAATTTTAGGAATTCTTTCCTTAATGTTGCGGTAAAACAGCACCTGGCTGTCGTTGGTAATGTCGCCGGTCAATAACAGCTTGTAATCCGCAAAGTTGATGGCAAGCAGGAGCTTTCTAAAGTAAGAATTGACTTTTACTCCGCCGTCTCCCTCGTATTTGGTGTAGGCATTGCCGTCACCTTTGGGATAGTCAAATTCATCGGTTTTGGTGTTAACCACCACATAGCCGTCATCGGATTCACCGTAATAAATCTCCGGCCTAGTCACTTTAATACCTGTGCTGGACACCGGCGGAATGTCCTTCAGGAAAAATTGGGGCAACCCGTCACCTGACACTTCGTTTACCGGGCTCATGGCCACGCCGTATCCATGGGTATAGATCAGGCGCTGGTTGACCCAAGTCTGGGCCTGCTGGGGCAGTTGGTTTTGATTCATTTCCCGCACGGCCAGCATGACCTGACGGTAGCGCCCGTCTATTTCGTAGCGGTCAATATCAATATTTTTAAATTCGTAATAAAGGCGCATTTCCTGCAGCTGGCTGTAGGTCTGCTGCAGGGGACGCCAATCCCACAGGCGAATATTTTCAATGGTATTGCGGTTTTCCTGGATATCTTTGGCCTGCAGCGTGCGGCCTGCGGGAAACTGCTTCTGCTCAATGGTATCTAAATTATAGGCCTGCTGGGTTAGTTTGATATTGTTGGAGATATAGGGCTCTTCGCGGTTAAATTCATTGGGTAACACCACAAATTTTTGAATAATGCCCGGGTAAACACCGCCCAGCAAAATGGAGACCAAAATCAAGCCTCCGATGGCATAGGCAGTCAACCGGAACCGTTGGAAAAAGATATTGGCGATAATCACCACAGCGGTAAGCAGTGAGAGTACTGTTAAAACTTTATAAGCCAGTAACGTGGCGTGGATCTCGGTGTAACCGGCACCATGCACCGCCCCGCCGGCAGAAAAAAGAAGACCGTATTGATCCAACCGGTATCCCCAGCTCTTTAAAATAAAGAACAGGGCCGCCAGAATGGACAGGTGGTATCTGGCAGACGGGAAGCGAAAAATCTTGGTCAGGCCCCCCCGGGCAGAATCCGTAACCAGGTAAACCAGTGCCACCAGCATAATATTTACGAAAATCGCGGAGGCCAACAGCCTGTAAATGAATTCGTAAAAGGGCAAGCTAAACATATAGAAGCCGATATCTTTATTGAAAATCGGGTCTGCAGCACCGAAGGCGGTTTGATTTAAATATTTTAGAACCGTAGTCCAGCCGCCGGCAGCAGAGGTGCTGTAGAGAAAGCCCAGCACCAAACTGATGGCGGTAAAAACAGCTGTCAGCCGACCGGGCGTTATATATTCCCGCCAATTGGGGAAGTTTGGCTGATTAATGGTAAATACGTTATCATCATCCTGAAAGGCGGGACGAAAAGGCTTTGCTGCCTGGATCGCTTGCATCACTGATTTTTTGGTCAGCATCAGGTTGACAAGCAATAAAGCAAACATGACGACTCCTACAAGGACCCGGAGCCCAACTTCAGAAAGAATTTTTGTGGTAAAAACCTGGGGGTATTTTAATGAACTAAACCACAACCAATCGATGTATAGCCCAGCCCCCCAGCCAACCAGCGAAAGCAGTAAAGTGGCAATGATGATAATAAGGCCAAGGGAAAACCGTGAGCCCTGCTTCACAACAACACCTCCGTAAATTTAGTCGTTCTTTTATGATAATCTTACATGGGTTTGGTGCCCTTCATCTGATCGTCCGATTCTTTACGCAGCTTCGCTTCGCAAAGTTGGCAAAAGGATACAGATTTTTTGGGTTTGGGAATAAAATCGTCCTCTTCTTCCCACGGGTCATCTGATTTGGCAATCACGATTACCCGGCCGCACATAATACAACGGATTTCACTCTCTTTGTTTTCCAATCTGCCACCCCCCCGTAAGTACGCCCAAAATGGGCATATTAGTAGGACAATTCTGCCCGGGGTGACCAAAATCCTTCCTGTAAATTCAAAAAGTTATGAAAATCACAACCCTCCGCCCTCTTGTTATGACAAATATGTT
>JAMCWI010000007.1 GCA_023481335.1 Bacillota bacterium
CCGGGAGAAAAATAGACCGTATAGGGGTCGTTCAACTGATCCAGCATGCCTTTGATGGTTGCTTTGGTTAACTGGTCAATATCCGGCTGCTTCAGATGGTACTGACTGATATAGCCAAATACCTCGCCGATGGTGGAGGCTCCGGTCAGCACTTTATCTTCTTCGGCTGCAGCGGCAGGCAAAGACCAGGAAAATGTCACCAAAGCCAAAAGCAACAGTATTTTTCTAAACATTTATTCACCTCATCCTTTATTCTGCCTTGATACATTCGCGGCAGCCACTGCAAAGTCCTTCCTTTGCAGGGTCGGACAGTAAATTTACAACCGTTGAAGGTATTTTGCAACTCCCCGCTGAAAATACTAATGATGCTAAATAAGGAAGGTGCTTACTTTGTCCCTAGATACCATGATTGTAGTGGATGCCAACAGCCTGATTCACCGGGCCTTTCATGCCATTCCCCTTTTATCCAACAGCCAAGGGGTTATTACCAACGCTGTCTACGGTTTTACCAATATGCTCTCCAAGGTGCTGAAGGAGCAGGACCCCGGCTTGGTGGCAGTTGCCTTTGATAAAGGCAAAGTGACCTTTCGTCATCAAGATTATGCAGAATATAAAGGCACCCGCAAGGCCACACCGGATGAACTGCGGCCGCAATTTATTTTGGCCAAGGAAGTTCTCAAGGCCATGCGCATTCCCTGCTTCGAGCTGGAAGGGTACGAAGCGGACGATTTAATCGGCACCATTGTCAACCGGGCTGAGGCCACAGGGCTTTCTGTGATCGTCCTGACCGGCGACAGGGATGCCCTGCAGTTGGTTTCCCCAAAGACCAAAGTTATGCTCACCCGGAAGGGTATTACGGAAACCGAACTTTTTGATGAGGGAAAGGTTTGGGATAAATACGGCGTCACACCGGGGCAGATTGTGGATTTAAAGGGGTTGCAGGGAGATGCCTCGGACAATATCCCGGGGGTGCCGGGAGTGGGTGAAAAAACGGCCGCCGCGCTGATTAAGGAATACGGTTCGGTGGAGGGCATTATTGCCAATATGGACAACCTGCTGCCCAAATACCAAAAATTGATGCGGGGCATGGAAGAGCAGGCCCTATTATCCAAGAAACTGGCCACCATTGTTCAAGATGCGCCCATGGAACTGGATTTGTCACAATGCTCCTGGCGGGGGCCGGATTTCCAACGGCTTTTGGAAGTCTATCAGGAGTTGGAGTTTAAAACCTTAATCAAACAGATCACTGCCGAACAGTCCTCCGCCAACCCCTCCAAGGAAAGCAAAAACAAAATGGCAAAGGATTTGCCGCCCCTGGAAACCTACCAGGTGGGATACCAAACCGTCACCGGCCAGGCAGACTATGACGAGATTTTGGTGCAGGCCAGCCACGCCGGTAAAGTGGCAATCTTCCTGGACGGCGTTCGGGGTGAAGGCATTAAATCGATCTATATTGCCATTCCGGACACGGATGTTTACCTTTTAACGGTGCAGGAACAGGCTTCCTCCCACAGAAGTCTTACCATTCTCCGGGCCCTTTGCGAGAGTGAAGCCATCCAAAAATACTTCCACGATGCCAAGAGCATTCTCTGGCTGCTGCACCACCATGGCATTGCACTGCGGAGTCTTACCTCCGACACTATGGTGGCGGCCTACCTGCTTAATCCCACGGCGTCCAATTATGACTTATCTGACATCGCCCTGGAACACCTGGGAATTGTTCTCCCGCCGGCGGGAGAAACGGCCATGGCGGCCAAAGCCGAGGCCATCCTGCGGCTGGCGGCAGATTTATTTAAAAAATTGGCAGAGCGGCAGGAAGACCGGCTTTTCCTGGAGGTGGAACTGCGCCTGGTTGCGGTTTTAGCGGACATGGAAATTGCCGGGGTGGCTGTGGATAAACAAGGGTTAAAGGAGATGTCCGCCGAACTGCACCGCAGCATCGAAGGTCTGGCGGCCAAAATACATGAACTGGCTGGCGAAAATTTTAATATTAATTCCCCCAAGCAGTTGGGGCCCATCCTTTTTGAAAAATTAAAACTGCCGGTCTTTAAGAAAACCAAGACCGGGTACTCCACCGATGCGGAAGTGCTGGAAAAACTGGCGGAGGAACATGAGATTGTGGCCCTACTGTTGGAGTACCGCCAACTGGCCAAACTGAAATCCACCTATGCCGACGGATTGGCGGCGCTGGTAGATCCGAAAACAAAACGTCTGCATTCCACCTTTCATCAAACAGTCACCGCCACCGGCAGGTTATCCAGCGCCGAGCCTAATTTGCAAAACATTCCCATTCGCATGGAATCCGGCAGGCGCATCCGCAAGGTTTTTGTTCCCAGGCAAAAGGGCAACCTAATCCTAACGGCGGATTATTCGCAGATTGAATTGCGAATTCTGGCCCATATGTCCCAGGACGCCGGTTTTCTGGATGCTTTCCGGCAGGGCCAGGATATTCATACCCGTACCGCATCGGAAGTTTTCAGTGTCCCCATGGAACTGGTGACCCCTGATTTGCGCAACCGGGCCAAGGCGGTAAACTTTGGCATCGTTTACGGCATCAGCGATTTCGGTCTGGCCAGGGATTTGAAGGTAAGCCGCCAAGAAGCCAAAACCTATATCGACAACTATTTTGCCCGCTGCCCCGGCGTGCGGGATTACATCGACCGGGTGATCAGGGAAGCCAAAGAACGTGGCTATGTCACCACCCTGCTCAACCGCCGCCGTTACCTGCCGGAATTGTTCAGCAAAAATTTTAACATTCGCAACTTCGGCGAGCGGGCGGCCATGAACACACCCATCCAGGGCAGCGCCGCCGACATCATCAAACTGGCCATGGTAAGAATCAGCAAAGAATTAAAAGAACGTGCTTTTGCCAGCCAGATGGTTTTACAGGTGCATGATGAACTGATCTTTGATGCCCCGGAGGCCGAAATTGAGCCCCTGATCGTGCTGGTGCGGGATTGCATGGAAAATGCGCTGCCCCTGGATGTTCCTTTAAAGGTGGATGTAAAACTAGGCCCCAATTGGTACGAAGCAAAACCCATTTAATCCTTTTTCCGTTTTTGGAGGTGCTCACCCGTTGCCTGAACTGCCGGAGGTCGAAACCGTGGTTCGTTCCCTTGAGCAACACCTGGCCGGACTTGCCGTTACCGCTGTGGATCTGTTTATGCCGGAGGTTATTCGTTCTCCCAAACCTGAGCAGTTCACTGAACAGATCACCGGCAAACAATTTCAAAAAAAGCTGGGCCGGCGGGGTAAATATCTGCTGATGCATTTAAGCGAAGGCCTCGCCCTGGTGGTACACCTGCGGATGACCGGACGTCTGATTTACTGTGACCCCGAACTGCCCCTGGAAAAACATACCCATGTGATTTTTCACCTGGACAACGGCAAACAATTGCGGTTTGCCGATGTGCGGCGCTTTGGCAGGCTGCAGCTGGTGCCTGCCATTGAAGTCTCCGGCCTTGCGGGCATTAAAGATATGGGACCGGAACCCTTGGATCCGGAATTCTCCAGGGAGTTTTTGAAAAAGGAATTGCGCCGCCGGCGTACCCGGATTAAATCCCTGCTGCTGGACCAGTGCTTTGTGGCAGGGCTGGGCAATATTTATGCCGATGAGGCCCTTTACCGCGCCAAAATCCATCCCGAACGCCTGGCACCGGATCTAACCACCCGGGAGGCCGCCGGCCTGCACAAGGCCATTGTTGAAGTGATCGCCGGCGGAATTGAGCATCGCGGCACTTCATTCCGGGATTACGTGGACGGTGAAGGGCGCACCGGCAGTTTTCAACATCATTTGAAAGTATATAACCGGGAAGGCCTCCCCTGTTCCCGTTGCGGCCGTCCCATTGAACGAATCAAGTTGGCGGGGCGCAGTTCCTACTATTGTCCTGCCTGCCAAAAACCAAAATAGTGGAAAGCACTTCTCTGTCAATCCCCTCATAAACTAAAGATGTAAGAAAAATGTCGATTGGGGGGAAAGACATGGAATTGCTTACGCTGGCTGCCTTTGCCCTGGCATTAAACATGGATGCCCTGGGTACCGGGGTAGCCTACGGGATACGAAACATTCGCATCCCGTTTTTATCGCTGCTCATCATCAGCGGTATGTCTGTACTGACGGTCGTCTTCTCCATGACCGCAGGCAGCATGGTGGCACAGCTGATTTCACCAGCCTTCGCTCACCGGCTGGGCGGCTTCCTTTTGCTTTTGGTGGGAATCTGGATACTGGTTCAATCCATCCGGGATACCAGGCAGGAGGAATCGGGGGACGGTTCAGCAGCGGAGCGGACCGTCATGCAAATCCGTATCAAATCCCTTGGGGTGGTTATTCAGGTACTGCGCGAACCTTCCATTGCCGACCTTGATCGATCCGGTGTTATTTCTGCCCGGGAAGCTCTGCTGCTGGGGGCGGCCCTGGCCATGGATGCCTTTGGGGCGGGTTTCGCCGTCTCCATGTTTGGCTTTAGTGTCACCCTAACCGCAGCGGTTGTGGGCATTGGCCATATTCTTCTTACCTATGCGGGACTTTTGCTGGGCAAATACGCCGCCTGCAGCAGCATTGGCAGGCAATTGGCCATGGTGCCCGGCTGCATTTTAATTGCCATGGGGATCTTTAAAATTCACTAGCCCTTTGCAGGTGCAAGGAGTTGCAGGTTTCATGATGATCGGTTTAACCGGAAGCATTGCCAGCGGCAAAAGTACTGTGGCAAACTATTTAAGGGAGTTGGGTGCCGAGGTCATTGATGCGGACCAGGTGGCCCGGCAGGTGGTTTCACCCGGTACCCCGGCCCTAAAGGAGATTGTAAACTCCTTTGGACCGGGTATTTTACAAGATGATGGAACGCTCAACCGAAAAAAAATGGCCTCCATCGTCTTTCAGGATGCCAAAGCGAGGGACAAGCTGGAGAGTATTATCCACCCCCGCATTGAAGAGGAAATTAACCTGCAAATGAAGAATTTTACCAAAACCCGCCCCACTGACATTCTGGTGCTGGTAGTTCCCTTACTGATTGAAGTTGGCTGGCATAAAAAGGTTGATCAGGTGTGGTTGGTGGCGGTAGATCCGGCGGAACAGCTGAGGCGCCTGATGGCAAGAGACAAAATCTCCCTTGCCGAGGCACAGTCCAGGATTGCCAGCCAAATGCCCCAGGCGGAAAAGATGAAGAATGCTCATGTGATCATTCATAACAACGGTTCGCCTGAAGAAGTAAAACAGCAGGTCAAAGAAAAATGGCTGTTGATCCACCGGAAGCATTAATTATCATTTGTTGGAATATATTTCTTGCAGGATAAAATTGCAGGAGTGATTTGTGTTGGTGTTACGTCGTAAAAAGAAAACCGGTGTAAAAAGAAAACTCCTGCTGCTTTTCTTAGTAGTATTGCTGTGGTTTAATCATAAGGAAATCGGCCGGGTGTGGTATCCCTTTGAACACCAAGAAGTCATTTATCACTATGCGGAAGTGAACCGGCTGGACCCCTTGCTGGTGGCTGCTGTTATTAAGACCGAAAGCAATTTCCAAACCAATGCCACTTCCCCCAAAGGTGCCAGGGGTCTTATGCAGATTATGCCGGATACTGCCGACTGGATCTCCCAACAAAGGGGCGGTGCCCCGGTGCCCCCGGAAAAACTTTTAAACGCCGAGACCAGCATCAACCTGGGGACCTGGTATCTGGCCAATCTATTTGAGGAGTTCCATGGAGATCCCGTTCTGGTCATTGCCGCCTACAACGCAGGCCGGGGCAATGTGAGAAACTGGTTAAACCATCAATACTGGACCGGTGAGCGCAAAACCCTGGACCAGATCCCCTTTCTGGAAACCAGGCAGTATATACGCCTGGTTACCTGGAACTACAAGGTTTACTGCTATTTATACGGTGAAGACAAACAACCCCTTTACAATGTATAATCCCCGCCCTCAGCGGACGGGGATTTGTTTATTGGCCAGACTGCATTTTGCCGTTATCAGCCACGATGCCGTATAAAAAGGTGTGCATGACGGTTTTAAAGGCTTCCTCGGGAGTCAGGTTGTTTTCCAGGATAAAGGCAGGGTTTACCACCGCCCGGACGGTTGCCAGCAGGGAGGCAGTGACAATGGTGGGGTTGACTTCCTTGAAATACCCCTCTTTACTGCCTTCGATCATGATTTGGGCCAGATATTTAATTTTTTCACCCCGAAACTGCTCCACTCTCTCCCATAGTTCAGGATAATGTCTTTGCAGATCTCCCATGATTCTGGGATTAAAGGCGCGCAGTTTTTCCGATAAAAACTTGACAAACCGGGTGATTCTTTCAATGGGGTTGCCCGGAACGTCCAGAATTTCCATAACTCTCCCTTCGATCTCCCGCATGATCTTCTGCATCACAGCCTCAATCAGTTCTTCCTTGCTTTTGAAATGCCGGTAAATGGTTCGCTTGCTCATATTGTTGCGGGCGGCCAGTTCATCCACCGTTGCCCCGTAAAAGCCTCTTTCCTCTGCCAATTCCCAAAAGCATAAAATGATTTTTTCCCGGGTATCCACTTGATCACCCCCCTGTCAGACTAAGCAATCTTTTTCTTAAACTTGGCGATGCTGAGTGCCATTAACACCACTGTAAAAACCAGCAGGGCCGCCACCTGGGGGATCAGGTAGGAAAAGCCGATGCCCTTTAATACAATGCCCCTGATAATGGTGAGATAAAAGGTTAAAGGGATCAGGTTGCTCAAATACTGCACAAACACCGGCATGGCGTCCCTGGGGAACATAAAGCCCGAAAGCAATATGCTGGGCAGCAGGATGAAAAAAGACATCTGCATGGCCTGCATCTGGTTTTTGGCCAGGTTGGAAATTAAAACGCCGATGCCCAGTGAGGCTGTGATAAAAAACAGGGTTAGAAGATAGAGCTGCAGCAGACTGCCGCGTATGGGCACATCAAATATCAGGGTTCCCACCAGCAGGGCCACGGTAATTTGCACGTAGCCCAGGACGATGTAGGGAACAATCTTGCCAATCATCAGCTCGTAGGATTTAATGGGGGTGACAATGAGTTGTTCCAGGGTACCCCTCTCCCGCTCCCTGACAATGCCCATGGATGTCATCATGACCATGGTCATGGTTACGATCACCCCCAAAATGGCGGGCACCATGTAATAGGCCGTGATGCCGTCCGGATTATACCAGGGGCGTACCCGGATGTCATAGGGCTGGTTCACCATGCCGACCTTCTCAACAATCACCTTTTGCGATTTGAGAAGTCCGATGGAATTGGCGGTGGCAATGGCTGAGTTTGATACCATGCTGTCGGTGGCATCAACTAAAACCTGCACCTGTGCAGTCTCCCCCCGGCCCACGCGGCCGGCAAAATCCGGCGGAAAAATAATACCTACTTTTACGGTGCCTTTGTCAATCAATTGGGTTACATCCTCATAACTGTCCGCCGTTTCTGTGATGTCGAAATATCCGGTAAATTTAAAGGAATCCAGCAAATCCCGGCTTTCAGCAGACAGAGATTGATCAAATACTACCGTGGGTATATGCTTTACCTCTGTTTGAATGGCAAAACCAAACAAGAGCAGCTGCACCAGCGGCAGCATAAAGACAAGCCCGACGGTCAGTCTGTCCCTTTTCATTTGTAAAAATTCCTTCTGCAGCACTGATAGTATCCTACTCACCGGTTTCCGCCCTCCTTTTCTTTCTGGAGAGAGCAATAAAGACATCCTCCAGCGACGGGGTGATTCGGTTGGCCCGGCCCCGGGTAACGGCCTGCAGCTCCTGGAGATGCTGTTCCTGTTCCAACAAAACGTGTAAAAGGGAACCGTGGACGGAGCATTCCTTCACGTAGGTCAATCGCTCTATTTCCTGCAGTTTACCCATGGGGTCCTCAATTTCCAGCTCTGCCAGGACACCCTCAATCACTTTGTTTCGCAAGTTATCCGGCGTATCATTGGCAATCAGGCTCCCTTCGGAAATAAAGGCAATGCTGCTGCAGCGCTCGGCCTCATCCATAAAATGGGTGGTCACCATCACCGTGGTTCCTTCATTGGCCAGCCTCTGGATGATGTTGAAAAACATTTTCCGGCTGGTTGGGCTGATGCCGCTGGTGGGTTCATCCAAGAAAAGGATGGCAGGTTTGGATATTATGGCACAACCTAGGGCCAGGCGCTGCTTGAAACCAACACTTAAATTGGCCACCAGTTCCTTTTCCCGTCCCGCCAGCCCCGCCATCTCAACCATTTCCAGAATTCTAACCTTGCGCTCCCGCCAGGGTACGCTGTACAACCCGGCATAAAATTCAAGGTTTTCGCAGACGGTTAAATCATCATACAGGCTGAATTTCTGTGACATATACCCGATATGGGGCTTTATTTTTTCCGCTTCTGTGGCGAGGTCAAAGCCAACCACCCTGCCGGAACCGGCCGTGGGCTCCAAAATACCGCACAGCATCCGGATGGTGGTGGATTTACCCGAGCCGTTGGGGCCTAAAAAACCGTAAATTTCTCCCGGCCGTATGGCGATGGATAATTGGTTGACGGCGGTGAAGGATCCGAATGTCTTGGTCAACTGATCGGTTGTTACCACATACTCCATTTACATCACCTCAAGTTCTGCCAGTGCCACGAAGACGTCTTCCATGGAGGGGGGAATTTCCTTTATGGATCGTACTGAAATGCCTTGTCTATGCAGGATAGCCCGGACGGACTCCGAAGCACGGACAGCATCTCTCACCACAGCGTGGTATTTGTGGCCGTAAAAATTGGTATCAAGGATCTCTGACAGAGGCTTGAAAAATTCCGGCTCCCGGGTGTCCGCTTTGATCTCCAATATTTTATAGGGAAAGTTTGCTTTCAATTGTTTCGGTGTCTCTACCGCCACCAGTTTGCCGTTGTTCATGAAACCTACTTTTTTACAAAGTTCCGCCTCATCCATATAAGGGGTTGAAACCAGAATGGTCATGCCCTCCCCGTTCAATCGGTAAAGGATTTTCCAGAACTCCTTGCGGGACTCCGGATCCACCCCGAATGTGGGTTCATCCAGCACCAGCAAACCCGGTCGTGACACCAGGGCACAGGTGAGGGCCAGCTTTTGCTTCATACCGCCGGAAAGGTTATCCGCAAATCGCTCCTTGAATTGAATGAGGTTGGTTATTTGCAAAATTTCATCCGCCCTTTGCCTGATGGTTGCCCGGCTTAAACCATACATGGAACCGAAGAAATGAATATTTTCCATGACAGTCAAGTCTCCGTACAGGCTGAATTTTTGGGGCATGTAGCCGAAGGAACCCTTATGGGCGTCAGACTCCCGGGGTAGGGTCAACCGGTTGCTGCCGATGTCGGGGGTGATTAAACCGCAAATCATCCGTATTAACGTAGTTTTACCGGCCCCGTCGGGACCTACCAAACCAAAGATGTCACCGGCCTCAACCTGGAGGGAAACGTTGTCAACCGCCGTTACCGACCCAAAGGTTTTGCAAATGTTTTCCGTTTTGATCATGTTAAATCACCTTTATTCAAAAACCACATCTGCGGGCATGCCCGGTTTTAATGTACCGCCCTCATTGTTGATCCGAATTTTGACGGCGTAAACAATATTGGTGCGTTCCTTTTTTGTTTGAATAGTCTTCGGGGTATATTCCCCCTGGGTGGCAATCTCCTCAATGACACCTTGATATTCCCGGGCGGTGCCGCTGACGGTAAAGGAAACCCTCTGGTTTAATTTTACCTTCGGCAAATCATCCGTGGGCACAAAAACCTTGATCCACATATTATTCAAGTCTGCCACCGTGGCAACGGAAGCACCTGCCTGGACAAATTCACCCGGTTCACGGTTTTTCGATAAAACGGTGCCGTTGATAGGCGAGAAAATTTTGGTGTCCGCTAAAAGTGCTTCCGATGCCTTCAGAACGGCTTTGGAGCGTTCCACTTCCATGGTGGCCCCTTCAATAACATCCGGGCGGCCGCCGGCTTCCAATAAGCTTAGCTTGGCTTGGGCAGACTCCAACTGGTTTTGCTTTACGGTGAGATCCAAGGACAGTCTTTCCCACTGGTCTTGGGGAATGGCCCCTTCCTTGAATAATTGCTCTCCCCTTTGGGAGTCCGCCCTGGCCTTGTCATAACCGGCCCGGGCAATGTTGACCGCAGCGGATGCATCTTTTAACTCCTGCTGCCTGGCCCCGGAGGTTAAATCCTTTAGCTGGGTTTCCGCTTTCAGCACACCCAGGGCATCCCGCTCCTTCTGGGCCACCAGGTCATTGCGAATGAGCTGACCAATCAATTGACCTTCTTTCAATGTATCGCCGGGTTTTATCGAAAATTGGCCAAGGGTTCCAAAAACTTTGGCGCTCAGCTCCACACGGGTGGCCTCAATGGTACCGGAAGCTGTCAGCACCTTGTCATCATTTGCGCCGTATTGGTTGTAACCCCAGTAAGAACCTGCCAGCAGTAAACTCGCCAGCACAACCGCCAAAACCCATCTCTTCATCACAAATCCCTCCATAGCAGCATTGACAGAGAATCATTGTTAAATTATAGGTAAACTAATGATACTATTTTCGTTTACCTGGTTTAATGATACCACCGGCTGGCATTAACAGCAAGTTCTTTATTTGCACAAAACCTCCACTTTCAAAAGAAAATGTGCTTTCCAATATTGAATGAATGGTTGATAATAAAGACATACCCAAGAAATGAGGTGTGGCCATGGGGTTGATTTATACCGGAGCAAAATGCCGTGACTGTTACCGCTGTGTGAGGATTTGTCATTTAAAAGCCATCAGGATAAATTCTGCCGGGGCCAAAGGCAAACTGCATGCCCAGGTGATCGACGAACTGTGCGTACACTGCGGCCAGTGTATTTTGGCCTGTCCCCAAAAGGCCAAGCGGCCTGTGTCTGATTTAAAACAGGTGCAGCAGTTGATTGCCGAGGGAACCCCGGTGGTGGCCGTGGTGGCAGCCTCCTTCATCAGCGCGCTGCCCTTGAAAAACCCGGATTTAGTACCAACCCTGCTGCAGGAACTGGGCTTTGCGGAAGTTCAGGAAACTTCCATCGGAGCGGGTATGGTGACCAAAAAATATTTAGAGCTGGGATTTGACAAGCCCATGCTCGTCAGTTACTGCCCGGTGGTGGTCAATCTCATTGAACGGCATTACCCCGAGCTAATCCCCATGCTGGCCCCTGTTGTCTCACCCATGGTGGCCCATGGCCGGGTTATTAAATCCATCAACCCCTATGCCAAAGTGGTCTACATCGGTCCCTGCGCGGCCAAACGGGATGAGGCCCAACTGCTGGGATTGCATGACACTGTTGATTATTTCCTTGGCTTTAATGAACTCTGGAACTGGGTACAAAGCAAGGAAATTGACCTGGATAACATCTCTCCTTCCGGCTTTCATAATTTTATTCCCTGCCACAACCGGATTTACCCGGTGGAGGGCGGTATGATCTGGACCGTGGCGGAAGAATTGAGGGAGGCGGGCGAAAGCTTTATTACCATGTCCGGGCTGGACAACTGTATCGATTTTATCAAGCATTTATCCAACAATGAAATCAATAACCCGCCCAAGTTGATGGAACTTTGGGCCTGCAAGGGCGGCTGCATCAACGGCCCGCTCTCCCTTTGCCTGAAAGAAAGTCTGTACATGCGCCAGCGCAAACTGCTGGAGTATTATAATTCATCCGGTGAATGCGCCTTTGAAATTGATGAATATAAGCTGCCGGAAATCCCACTTTCCCGGGATTTTATTAATCGGAAGGTAACCCAGCCGATTCCAAGCGAAGCAGAAATTAAAGCCATCCTGGCCCGAACCGGCAAGCATACCCCGGCCCAGGAATTCAACTGCGGCAATTGCGGCTATAACTCCTGCCGGGATAAGGCGGTGGCGGTTTTCCGAGGCAAAGCCGAGGTGGAAATGTGCATACCCTATATGAGAAAACGGGCGGAATCCATGTCCAACCTGGTGATGTCAGCCATGCCCAACGCCATTGTGGTGGTGGGCAAAAATCTCGACATTCTGGAAATCAACGCCGCCGCAGAAAAACTGTTTCAATGCTCTGCCTCGGAATTGGTGGGCCAAAGGATTGTGGCCCTGATGCCCGTCACCAATTTTTTAAGGGTTATTCAAAGCGGGGAAATGATGAATACCACAGGCACCTACCCGGAACTGGGCATCATCACCAGGGAGATTATCTTCCCTGTCAAGGGGACGGATGCCGTGGTGGGGATCTTTGTGGACATTACCTCAGAAAATCGGCAGAAGGACCAGTATGACCTCCTTAAGAGCCAGACCATTCAGCAGGCCCAGGAAGTGATTGAAAAACAAATGATGGTGGCCCAGGAAATTGCCGGGCTGCTGGGAGAGGCCACCGCAGAAACCAAGGTTCAATTGGGTAAGCTGGTTAAATTGATGCGGCAGGAAACCCTTTAGAGAGGAGTGCCGCCGATGAAAATTCGTTCAGACATTGGAGTGGCCCAACTTAAAAAGCACGGGGAAGAATTGTGCGGCGACAGTGTGGAAATTGTACGCACCGGCCAGGCGGATTTAGTGGTGGTATCCGACGGCTTGGGCAGCGGCGTTAAGGCCAACATCCTCTCCCGCTTAACCACAAAAACCGCTGCCACCATGCTGCGTCAGGGCGGCCACATCGAAGAAGTTATCGACACCGTGGCAAAGACTCTCCCCATGGATAAAGTCATTAATGCCGCCTACAGCACCTTTTCCATTTTACAAATTAAAAATACCGGCCAACTTTACCTAGTGGAGTATGATAACCCGGGGGCCTTTATCGGCAACCGAAACAAATTGTTTACACCCCGGCGTGTGGAGCGAATTATCGCCGGTAAAAAAATCACCGAATATGAACTTGAGGTGGATGACCAGGACTGGCTGGTGTTAACCTCGGACGGCGTATTAAACGCCGGCACCAACGGTCGTATGAATGTAGGCTGGGGCTGGAAAAGAATCGGCAGTTTTATCGAGGATTCCTATGCCGAGGACCGGTGTGCCCAGGACTGGGCCGAGGAGATTGCCGGCCTTTGCAATACCCTCTACGGGGAAAAACCGGGTGATGATGTGACGGTGGTGGTAGTAAAGGTACGTCAGCCGGTGCATGTTTCCATGCTGATCGGACCTCCCCAAAGGAAAGAAGACGACCGCCTGGTGGTACGCAAGCTCATGGAAGCCCCTGGGGCCAAGGTGGTCTGCGGCGGTACAACCGGGGAAATCGTGGGCCGGGTGCTGGGGCGCAAAGTCTTTATCGATCTAACATCTGTGGCCGAAGGCGTTCCCCCTGTGGGCATGCTGCCGGGGGTTGATCTGATTACCGAGGGGGCGGTCACCCTGGTGCAAACCCTGGAGCATATCAAGGGCAATACCCATCTAAAGGAATTAAAAACCCGTAAAGACGGGGCCAGCCGTTTGGCTGCCTTGCTGAAACGGGCAGACAGCATCCACATGATGGTGGGTATGGCCAAAAACGAAGCCCTGGATTGCAATGATGTGCCTGCCATTTACGCCTATAAGCACCACGTCATTCGAGATTTGATGAATACCCTGCGGAGCCAGGGAAAAGACATTACAGAGGAATATTTTTAAAACCAGGTGGCCGAACACCTGGTTTTTTTATTCACCTCTCATCCTCCTAACCACTGAATATATCTGGAGACGTCTCTCCTATATGCTTTATATTCTTGGCATTATACATACTTGAGTTGGATTTTGAGCATATTTTTAAAAGTGGAAAGGAGGTGACACTATGGGAAAAACTACAACCGCTCTTGCGGTTAAATTTGTTATGACATTTGCAGCCGCTTGGATCGCTGTCTCCCTAATTGCCGGTAACGAATGGACATGGGCCCTGTGGGTTGGTATCCTAGGTACAATCATAAACTACGTTATCGGAGATCGCTTTTTTCTGCCAAACTACGGGAATATGGTTGCCTCAGTTGCGGGCGGCATCCTAGGAGCGGGTTTGCTCTTCATGCTGGACATGTTGTCGGCGGATTTAAGCTTGAATGCCACCTGGCAGCCCACCTTCTTCTTGCTGGTAGCCGTGGGCGAATATTTCTTCCATCGGTACCTTATTGGTGCTGGCATCGTAGAGGCCAGCAAAGAAAAGGCCTAGTTCTGCTAATAGATTTATCAAAAAATAAAGAAAGAGATACGTAACTTGAAACGCCCAAATGATGCTGCCCAGAATCAAACCTGGCCGACCAAACCACCAATAAAATAGCCAACACCTACCAGCAGGGAACCGCTATGGGAATGATGCAGTAAATATTTATCCCCACAGGGTGGTTTAAAGCCACCCTGTCTGTAATAGCAAATAATCCTGCTTGGTTGGCTGCCAGGTGGTTAAAGGCATAAAAAAAGTCACCTTTTTTCAGGTGACTTTTCATCGTTATGCCAACTTTTCAACGATATCTCTTGCAATGCGAACTCCACAGGCCCCGGCTTGGGCCAGGCCACGGGTGATGCCCGCACCGTCGCCACCGGAATATAACCCTTGTATTTCGGTTTCAAACCGATCATTCAACTGCGGGCGGGAGGAGTAGAACTTTGCCTCCACACCATAGAGCAGGGTGTGTTCGGACGCAATACCGGGGGTTACACTATCAAGGGCCTGAATCATTTCAACAATACTTTTCATCGTATTGTAGGGCAGCACCAGACCCAAGTTGCCCGGCACAGCTTCCTTTAAGGTGGGTTCCACAAATCCTTCTTTGACTCTCTTATCCGTTGACCGGCGCCCCTTTAAAATATCTCCAAACCTCTGGATCAATACACTGCCGTTGGATAAATCGTTGGCCAGCCTGGAGATGGATTTGGCATACTCAATGGGCTTGTCAAAGGGGTAGGAAAACTTATGAGATACCAGCAGGGCAAAGTTGGTATTGTTGCTGCCCAGGCTTTTGTCCTTAAAAGCATGGCCGTTGGCCAGCATGACACCGCTGTGGTTCTCGATTACCACGTGTCCGGAGGGATTGCTGCAGAAGGTTCTCACGGTGGTGCCGGTGGAGGAGCGGTAAATAAACTTCCCTTCATAGAGGTTTTCATTAATCTCTTCCATGATGGTATCCAACGTCTCCACCCGGACCCCGATATCCACCTGGTTGCTGGTCATTTCTAATAGGTGTTTCTTTAAAACACCGGTCAACCATTCGGAACCGTCCCGGCCAGGCACCATAACAACCCGGTTGGCATAAAATTCCTCTTTCGTTTTTGTGATAATCCCTTTAATATATTTACTAACATCTTTGTTCTCCACGATAATGTCTTCCACTTCGGTTTCAAATTTCATATCGATATATTTCTTAAGATACTCGAAGATGCTTTTTAATATTTCCAGGTTTTGCTCAGTTCCCAAGTGCCTTATTTCGGCCCGCAGCAACTTCAGGCCCACACTTAGGCCCCGTTTTTCAATATCCTTTACGGCGGGTGTAGAAGGATCGGAAACCACCGTTGTGGCACCATGGTTTAAATTAATTTGATCTACATATTTAATTAAATCTAAAACCTCCGAGGGGGGTAAATAATCCGTCATCCAGCCGCCGAATTCGGTGGTGATGTTAAATTTCCCATCAGAATAGGCCCCCGCTCCCCCAAACCCGTTGGTGACGGAACAGGCAGGCATACAACCCGCAATTTCCTTCTTAACCGTTGGCGGCGGGCACTTCGTAAGCTTTTTTTGTAATATAGGACAATGGCGCTTGTAAATGTCACGCCCTTTATCTATTAACAACACCTTCAAATGGGGAGCCTTTAAAGCCAATTCATAACAAGTAAAAATACCAGCAGGGCCGGCACCAACCACAATTACATCATAATTTTTCAATGGTATCACTCCCTACTATTCAGAAAATCATTTAAGCAAACATATTAATTGTGAACCATTTTACTTAGAATTTCAATATCTAAATGAAGCCAAAACAAAAAAATGCAGGAGAATTCCTCCTGCATTAGCTGTTTCCAGCATTCCTAGCCATGAATCAATCCCGGCAAGCATTTGGTACAGATCCAATGATTTCCGCCCTTATGCCGAACCGTCAACAGAAAACCATCATTCTCCGGCCTGCCGCATTTTGTGCATTGCACCTGCGGTTCAGTTTTTGTTTCAATCTGTGCAGGTTCGGTTTCTTTTTCCTGAACAACAGGCAATTCCGGCGCCAGTTCTCTGGCAATTTCATCAAAATCGATTTGGAACCCGGGACAATGCTTGGGGCAGGCATCATTGGGCTGGCAAACATGCCCCTCCCCTGCTTCCGGCAGCTCCAAACCCTTGGCCCGGAAGCCCACACACTGCCCGCAACTGTCCATTAATTCTCTGCGCCACTTCATCCATTTATTTTTTCCGGTCATATTCCAGACCCCCTTTGTTTTCTCTTAAACAAAGGATACTAAAAATATATTATAATGGATATGCTAGCAATCACGGACATTCGGTGATTTTCATCACTTTGTAAACAAACCCTAAATTTTTAACACTTTACACATATTTCTTATCTAAAGTTCTTGCCTGAGCATACCCACCATGCTATAATAACACTTGCGATTGAGACATGTCGGAGTGGCGGAATTGGCAGACGCGTACGTTTGAGGGGCGTATGGGAGACCGTGCGGGTTCAAGTCCCGCCTTCGACACCACACCGAATACCATACACAAGAGGATATTCGGACAGAGTTTTATTTTTAGGAAGACTGCAGTTATGCGGTCTTTTTTGTTTTTTTACGCCCTCCCTTTTTCACCTCGGTGATCTTGGAACAGAGAAAAAGCACCCAAGCGGGTGCTTGATTTTATCGAAAAGTTAAATGTCTGGTACGCTTTGTTATCGAATAATTTCCTGTAGAAGGACAGCTGAAGTGTATCGCCTGTGGTAACTAGGCTAAAGATTATGTCAGCTCATATTGACACGTGTTTTTTATACGTGTATAGTAATATCAAGGAGAGAGGGAAAAATGAAATCATATTCATCAAGAGAACTGATAAAAATGGTTGAGGATGATGGTTGGTTCTTGATAGACTGCACCGGCAGTCACCACCAGTTTAAGCATAAAACGAAAAAAGGCAAAGTTACAATTCCTCACCCAAGAAAGAACTTACCGATGAAGACAGTAAAGACAATACTTAAGCAGGCCGGGTTGGGGGAGTAATCCCCCGACCTTCCCGCAAATAAGTTTGATACTAATAAAAAACCATAATATTGAGAGGGGGAAAATTACATGGGACAAAAAGATGTATACCGCTTTTGGGCTATCTTTGATTATGCTGATGACGGTATCTCTGTAGAATTTCCCGATTTACCAGGTTGTTTAACTTGTGGCGACACTGCAGATGAAGCATATGAAATGGCAAAGGATGCTCTAAAACTTCATCTTTGGGGGATGGAGAAAGACAATGATGAAATACCAGAACCGTCTACCCTACACGATATAATCAACACTTTAGAGAAAAATCAAACTCTTGTAGATATTCAAGTATATATGCCTCCTTTTAGAGATGCAATGGAAACCCGGGCAATAAAGAAAACCTTAACCATCCCTAAGTGGCTAAATGATCTAGCAGAAAAAGAAAAGATCAATTTCTCCCATGTATTACAAAGTGCTTTAAAACAAAGTCTTGGACTTTCTGATCATAGAGCTGTTACTAAGAAGTAAATTTATTAATATAATATTAATATAATTGTTGATTGGGAGACTCGCAGAAATGCGGGTTTTTCTTTTGAAATGTCACGGGGACGGGGTTGTTGACATCACAAGGCAGTGGCAGCTATGAGCAAAGCTACCATAAAAGGCTGATTACAACCATGATACCCTCCCCTTCCTAGACAAACCTATTTTATCCCTAAAAAGTGCCCCTACTCAAAAAATTCACCATTACGTATAACTGTACACTTTTTAGGTAATTATTTTATAATAATAGTGAGGTGATTCACTTGGGGAGTTAAAAAGATTTAGAATTGGCGAACTGGCTGAACTGGCTGGTGTTAGTCGGCGTACCGTAGATTATTATACCGGTCTGGGACTTTTAAAGCCCGAAAGAGCAGAATCGGGTTACCGCTACTATACCGACGATTCTCTGTTGCGCTTAAAACTGATCGAGAGTATGAAAAACCAACGGTTAACTCTGGCCGAAATCAAAGGCAGGATGAATGCTTTGGAAGATGTACTCCAGACAAAAGAAGATGCCCAGGATTCCCGAGTGATTAATCTACAAATTCTAAAGGAACAATTCAAGCAACTGGAGGAGCAGTTAGTTCAATTACAGCCACTTATTACCAATATGGAAGCAGGTCAGGCTGCAATGGCCAGTCGGCAGGTTCTTATGAAAAGTATGGCTCTTATGCAGTCCTTAATTATGTACCTCAGTGAGGCAGCACCTTTCCTATAAGGATAAAACAATTGAAGGAGTGTGTTCGGTTTCCTATGTTTAAAAAATTAATGGCTAGTTTTGGCGTGGAAGCAGCTAAGGTCAACCTGGTATTAGACAATGAAATGTGTAGGGTTGGTGAAGCAGTCAAGGGTAAAATGATGGTGCAGGGCGGTAACGCAGGTCAGGGCATTCATACCCTAGATGTTGATGTAGTGATGAATCTTATGATTCGCGGTAAGGAACTGTCTCGGGTCGTGGAAACCATCCGAGTAGCTAGAGATTTTCGTGTTGAGGCAAGGGAAACCAAAGAAATTCCCTTTGAACACTCGATCCCCTTACATTACCCCATTTCCAAAGGTTCTGTTTCTTATTCCCTTGTCACTAAAATGGATATTGCCCAGGCAGTGGATACAGGCGATGCGGATAGGCTCGTGGTGCTACCCAGCCGAGAGATGGCACTGGTCTTTGAGGCACTAACTTCCCTTGGTTTTAAAGAGAAAATTGGTTCAGGCAAAATCGAGCAATATGGGCAGGAGTTTGAGTATTACCCCAATGGCCAATTTACTGAGCAATTAAAAGAGTTAGAACTGAAGTTCTTTATTGACCAGAATGGTCTCAGACTCTATTTAGAGTTGGAAATGGCCGGGGATTATATGCGTAGTGGTCAAGGACACCATACAGAATTATTCTTGCCCGCAGAATTATTGGCCAGTGGCTCTGTTCAGGAAGTGGCCAAGACCATCGCTGAATTTTTAGAGGAAGAATTGAGCCAGGTTTCTGTGAATGGTCCTCGTATGGTGCCCAGTTATCAGCACCAGTACCAGCAGCAGGGTTATCGTGCTGGTATGGGCGGTGCCTTCGGTGGTTTTATGGGCGGCATAGTGGCTGGTATGCTGGGTGGTGCTCTACTGGGTGAATTGTTTGGTGGTGATGAGGCCGAAGCTGCCGAAACAGACGATGCTGGCGATATGGCCGGCGATGAAGGTGATGGTGGTTTTGATTTTGGTCTTGGTGACTTTGGAGATTTTGGCGGAGACGATGAATTTTAATGCTGATTTCACTGTAAAATAGGTTTAAGTGCGGGGTGAGGAACCTAATGAATACTTTAAAAGCTTGGCTTTTAATGGGAGCTTTGTCCATTCTGCTGGTGATGATGGGGAATGCCATTGGCGGCAGCAGCGGGGCAATGATATTCTTTTTAATTGCAATGGGTATGAATTTCTTCGGATATTTTTACAGTGATAAATTGGCCATTAAAATGACCGGATCCTATCCGGTATCTGAAGCAGAGGCACCGGAGCTTTATGAAATGGTGAGACGGTTATCCCAACGTGCCGGGCTACCCATGCCCAAGGTTTATATCCAGCCCTCGGATCAACCCAATGCCTTCGCTACGGGACGTAACCCCGAGAACTCGGCTGTGGCCGTGACCGAGGGTATTTTACGGATTCTCAATCCCCAGGAATTGGGGGGGGTATTGGCACACGAATTAGCCCACATTAAAAACCGTGACGTACTGGTGGGCACTATCGCTGCGGCTCTAGCCGGTGCCATCAGCATGATGGGTAATGCCCTACAATGGGGTGCCCTCTTTGGAATGGGCCGCAGCGACAACGAAGAAGAAGGCGGCGGTGGTATGTTGGGCGGCCTAGTAATGGCCATTATCTTCCCCATTGCAGCGATGATTATCCAAATGGCCATCTCTCGCTCTCGAGAATACATGGCCGATGCCACCGGCGCTCAAATTGCCGGTTCTCCGGATGGTTTATCCAACGCTCTGTTAAAGCTGGAATCTGCAGCCCACAGAGTACCCATGACAGTAAATCCGGCCACTTCTCATTTGTTTATTATTAATCCCTTGTCCGGAGCTTCCCTGGCACGGATGTTCAGTACTCACCCCCCCATTGAGGATCGGGTTCAACGCCTGAGAAGTATGAGACGTTAATTATGCTCTAGTACGAGCACCCTGTTAAGGGTGCTCCTTTAGGCTAAAATAGGGGGTGAGAAAAATATTTAAGAAGTACAAGGAAAAGTTTTTAAAGCTAATATGTATTCGAGATTGCCCCTATAGACTGGCCAGAAGTATTTCACTTGGTTTTTGCCTGGCCTTGTTACCACTACCAGGTCTTAATTTAGCAATTGGCGTAGTTCTCGCGAAGCTAATCAAGCTTAACATTATGGCTACATCGGTACCAGCGGTGCTTTTAACCTATGTATCACCCTTTTTATACTACTTTAATTACAAAACTGGAGCAATGTTTATTAAGTCCTCCGAAAAGCCACCCCAGGATTTTGCCTATGATTTATCCTTCTTGGAACGAATCGTAAATTTTTTTGCCCAAGCAGGCCCGGCCTACCTGCTAGGTAGTGCCATCAATGCGGCTTTGTCGGCAATTTTATCTTACTTTATTTTCCTTTACATTTATAAAAAGACTAACCAACTCTTTACTAAGAAGATTAGGCTAAGGAAAGTAAGAAGGCACATGAAATCTCCCGTTATGTTAAGAGTACTAAACAGGAAGATTTTAAGATAATGTTTCTAACCAAATTACCTTGGAGGTATGAGTTTTCACACTGTCTGACGGGGTTGTTGACATCTTGATTACGATGTTGTCAATAACCCCGTCCCTGCGACACCCCTACAAGATGGGAGTCAACAATCGAACGAAGGATTCTTTGATTCGCTGCAGGCGGGAACGTTGTTCATATTCTTCGACGGTTAATTCAGTGCAATGCTGCATGTCCTCTTCATATATTTCCATCATGCGCTTCCCCAGTGCTGCATGATAGATAAATGCGTTGGTCTCAAAATTCAGTTTGAAGCTGCGAATGTCAAAATTTGCGGTTCCTACCGACGAGACCGTGCCGTCGACCACTATGGTCTTGGCATGCAGAAAACCATTCTCATATAAAAAGCATCTTACGCCTAGGGGCAGCAAATTGCCCAAATAGGAATAGGTGGCCCAATAAACCATCTGGTGATCCGGTACTTTGGGAATCATGATGCGCACATCCAAGCCGGACAAAGCAGCAGTTTTTAAAGCGTTGAGCAGGCTCTCGTCGGGAATGAAATAGGGAGTCTGGATCCAGATGCTTTTTTTTGCCTTATAGATCATTTTAATAAAGGCATCTTTGATTTGGTCCATCTCATCTTTTGGTCCGCTGGAGACGATTTGTACCCCCATTGATTGGTCATTAATCTTTGGGGATTCTTTAATAGGAAAGTAGCGAGAATCAGCCTCTAAAAGTTCTTGAGAAGCCATATTCCAGTCAATTAAAAATTGCAACTGCAGATGCAGTTGCAATT
>JAMCWI010000105.1 GCA_023481335.1 Bacillota bacterium
TGAGCAGGAAACGGGGAAAAACGCAGTAGAAAAAGCCAATCCACCTAATCTCAGGAACAGCCGCCGCCCCCTGCTAAGCAGGATTCCATTAATAATGTGGTTACTGACCCGGGCAAGGCAGCGCAATAATAGAGAGGTTGGTATTATTTGGCTGGCAATGGTATAATAGGTCTTGTAAAACACCCGGAAAGGATGACTTTAATTGAAGGAACGTTTGATGAACGATATGAAAGCCGCCATGAAAGCCAAAGAAAAGTTAAAGGTCGATACCATCCGCATGGCCAATGCAGCCATTAAAAATGCCGAAATTAACGGTAAAAAGGAACTTACCGAGGTCGAAGTCCTGGACATTATTGCCCGGGAAATTAAAATGAGGCGGGATGCTCTGGAAGAATACAAAAAGGCAAACCGGCCCGAGGAATCGGCCAAAATTGAAGAGGAAATCGGCATCCTGATGGCCTATATGCCGGAACAACTGACTGAACCTGAAGTAAGGCAAGTTATCCAGGAAACCATCACCCAGACAGGTGCCCAGGGGGCTAAGGATATGGGCAAAGTCATGGGGGCCCTAATGCCGAAAGTAAAAGGCAAGGCGGACGGCAAGTTGGTCAGCAATTTGGTAAAGGAACTGCTGGGATAGATCAATAGCCATAAAAACCGGGCTGAGACTTGTGTCTTAGCCCGGTTTGTTTTCAATGGACAGTTAACTGACTGCCATCATGTCTTTCTGCAGTTTTTGTTGAACTTCTTCCCAGATTAAAACCTCAGCTTTGGCAAAACCGTTAAACGTAGTGGAAGAGGCAGACGAGTATGCGCCGCAGTTTGGTACCAGGACCACCTCATCCATCTCCAGAGAAACTGTTTTGCGGTTCCGGGCCACAACATCGAGCGAATCACAACTGGGACCTGCAAAGGTGGCCTCAATCTCCGGACCTTTTTTGCTTTTCGATGTTTCCAATTCATATTCCCAATGGTCAAACAAAATACCGGAAAAGGTGCCGTAAAGTCCTTCATCCAGGAAGTACCATTGATTGCCGCTTCTCACTTGGGTGCCGATGACACGGGTAACCAGGTTCATGGTGGTGCCGCTGATAAACCTGCCCGGTTCTGCCCAAATCTCAGTATTCGGGAAGAACTTGGCAAGAGGTCGCTGAATTTGTTCCAGCATGGCCTGCATGTCAACGTTTAAATCACCGGTTGGAATGGGAAAGCCCCCACCAATATCCAAAATACGCAGCTGCATTCCCTCTAGTGCCGCTGAATCAAAAATATGGCGCGAAACAGATAGAGCGTTAAGATATGCTTCTGAACTGGTATTCTGGCTCCCAACGTGGAAGCAAAGGCCTGCCGCATCCAGGCCCCTTTCTTTGGCTCGGCGCAACAACCCAATGGCTTCCCCGGCGTCAGCCCCAAACTTCTTGTTTAAATCTACCAGGGATGCTGTATTATCGATTCTGATGCGCAGCAATACGGTAGCGCCAGGTATAAAATCTGCAATTTTATCGATTTCACTGGCACTGTCAAAGGTAAATTGCCGTACACCTACTTCCTTTGCCGCAGTCAACCCTCGGGCAGTCTTAACCGGGTTGGCATACACCATGCGTTCCGGGGCGATCCCCATTTCACTAAGGGCATAAATCTCACCGTCGGATGCCACATCAAAGGAGGAGCCCAATTCCGCCAGTTTATTAATGAGCTGAGGTTCCGGATTTGATTTCATGGCATAAAAAACATTTACTCCGGGTAGGTGCTGCTGGAGAAACCTATAGTTGTATTCCACCTGGTCCAGTGACAAAACCAAAAACGGGGTGGTATAGCGTTCAGCAAGTTTTTCTACTGTATTCCAAGAGAGTTTAAAAGGTTGTCTCAACTGGTCATTCCCCCGAAAAAAATCTATGATAATAAACACGAATTAAATTTTACCATAGATCCACGAACATGCAATAGTAATGTATAAATATTCATTTTCAATATAAAAATTTGCCATCCACTCAATAACCAAGGTTATGCATAGGATTAAAATAAATGAAGCCAAAAGCCTCAGTAGAAGCTTCTGGCTTCATTAGTTTAATCCAATACATAAACCTTTCCGTTTTCTTTTTTCAGTCTGCCTTCTTTAATTAATTTGTTGGCTATGTCTACAAGCACACCCATTTGCACAATGCCGGCTTTTTTCATAACTTCGCTTTTCCTGGCGTTCGGCCCCTGCTCTTTAAAAGCTTGATAAACAATGTGCTTTTTTTCATCTAAAAAAGAATTGATAAATTCAATGGCTTTCTCTGTACGCTGCAAATTCTCGGTTAAGTAACCCTCGCTAACCAAAAAGATGGTTTCCGGTTCTCCTGGCAGGCGATCCATCATTAGGTCAACATACAATTGTTCATTTGTTTCCATTTTCAACACCTCCTAATGTTACGTTCCACGAAAAATTATATTCTCCTATCAAACAAATCTTACATATTTCTAAAAATAAACAACAAATTTCTAAAAAAATCACAACAAAAAAGATTGACCTTAAGCACATATTTTCCCATAAATTTCTACATAATAATAGGGTTCGGTGTAAGACGACAAATATTCACCAATATGGAGGGGTATGCTTGCTTCTTTCTATATTAAAACCTTTCTTGAAAAGTAAAAGATTTCAAAAATGGGGACTGACCATAGGGGTTATCGTTTTGGCGATCATTTTGGCACAGCAGTTTTTAATGATAAAGTCTTCCAAAGAACAAGTGAAGGATTTAAAAATAGCAGAGACGAAGGATCCCCGGCTTGATAACCAGTACATTATTTTTTTAAATGGTTTAGGATGCAAATACAATGGTGATTTGCCCGCAGAACTTGGATTTCCCAAAATAAGAAGGTCCTTGGCCAAAGCAGGTTATGCCAATCTAGATGAGCGTTTTCTGCTTTATAGCTATACCGGCGGTAAAGTTATCAAGGGAAAGTGGCATCCCAATAAATACTCCGCCCTAGATACCGGTCAACCCATTCCATTAAGTGTAAACCAATTAGATTTTTTAATTCACGAATTTTCAAAGTCCCATCCGGAGGCCAGGTACATTCTGGTGGGTCATAGTTTGGGCGGGAGGGTCGCACTGGATTTTGCTTGTTCAGCAGACGCCAGCATCAGAAAAAAAATCAAGGGAGTCATTTCCTTAAATTCCCCCTTGCTGGGGGCAGGCGTTAAACTCCCCGAAGCATTATTGGGTTTGTTAAATAATCCGAATTTCCTTTACACCAGCCCGGCCATAAAACAGCTGCTTTGGGAAGTTGATCATCAAAAAGAAATGGTCGATCTGCGTCGGCAAGCCATTCGAGAACTTCAAAGAGACGGTATCAAGGTAGCAACCTTTTCTACCCGGCAGGATTTAGTTGTCAGACCGTTGACAGGAAACATTGTGGACGAAAAGGGCAACCCTATTACGGAGGGTTCTATTATTAACGTAAAAGCCGCCAACCTATCCGTTAGAGAAATTTTTGGCCATATGAAAATACTGGAAAGGGAAGAAGTTTTAAAATACATTACCGGCCTTTGTTTAAACTAAAAATAAGCGAACAACTAAGCCAGCGATTACTAAGCCTGGAACAACTCCTGGCTAACATTGCATCGCAAATCCAGCCATTTTTTAAGAGAACCTAATAGGCAGCGTTAAATAGGAATTTGGAACTCCTGCGTTTAGACTATGTCTTGCCACAAAATCGGTTAGGAACAAAAGCCGGCTTCTCTGTTTCAGAGAAGCCGGCTCAAAAATATCTAGGCTGATAAGTATTAAATCTAATTATGCAGCAGGTATTTTCAAAAATAAATAAAATATAAAAGAAAAATAAACATAGCAATTCACAACAGCAAAGGGGGAACAAGATGAACTGTATTTGTGGCGAACCGATGCGGGAAACATCCGAGGTGTACCATGCAAAATGGGGAGAATACGAGGTAGAGATAAACGGCGTGAAGGCATATCTTTGTGACGCTTGCAATAAGTTGGTCTACGACTCGGAAGAAGTCAACTTGTTGCTGAATTTAACCGTGTTATTGTCCGGTCTAACAGAGGAGAAGCGCCCCAAGGTCATTGACTTCAAAAAATATAAGGTGTCGAAAAGGATTGAGTAAGTAGGAAGGATTTCAAATCCCATAGTAATTATGTCTACTTATAACTGCTTTAAATAATGAATAGACTAAGTTAGAGGGGTGATAAAAATGCTTGCAAAGGATATTATGAAAACCAATGTAATTACAGTATCCGAGGATACGACGATTAAGGAGATCGCCCAGGTTCTAACGGATAACAAAATTTCCGGGGTTCCGGTTGTAAATCATGAAGGGAATTTAGTGGGTATCGTAACCGAGGGAGATCTTTTGCACAAAGAAGCAAATCCCAGAATACCTAGATTTTTTGGCCTTTTAGGAGGTATCATTTATTTCGGAGGAGTGGACCAGTACAAAGAAGACTTTAAAAAACTTGCCGCACTGAAAGCCTCTGAAATTATGACCGGCAAAGTGATCACCGTGGCAAAGGATGCCGAAATCGGGGCAATTGCTTCGCTGATGGTTGAGCACAACATTAAGCGCATCCCTGTTACGGAGAACGGCAAGATTATTGGTATCATCAGCA
>JAMCWI010000038.1 GCA_023481335.1 Bacillota bacterium
CTGATTAGAGGAGAAAAAGATGACACCCTGAAAATTATTTTTCTTTAAATATTTATATCACTAGATTTCCCGGGAAAAGAATTAGCATGACAGAAGGCTATCCCCTCCTTAGGAGATAGCCTAAAATCTTATATAGAACTGAACCTGACAAAAAATGTGGTGCCGGAGGAGCTGCTTTGGACATCAGTTTTTGCCTCGTGTCGGGCGGCAATGTGGCTTTTGGCTTTTGGTTTTTAGGGAAACTTAGGTGCCAGGTACTAAATTAGTCTAAGTTACTAAGTTATTGTTCTTTCTGGAAAATTTACATAGTTTTAAGCAAGTAGGGCTAAGTAATGAAGAATCCCGGAGGTGTATTTTGAAAATGCAACTCTTCGGATTTTTTATCTTTATTTTGTTAAAGCAGGCTTCCAATAGTCATGAATAATGCTTTGACCATAGGTTGTGCCGGGAACCGCCCAGCGGGCATTGAGGCCCTGCCAGGTGGGGGCTGTGCCGGGGCTGACCAGGGTGTACCTTGGGTCAACGAGAACTTTACCCGGGGGCAGTGGCGCTTTGACGGCATAAACATACAAATGCTGGATATGGGCCTCTACACCGGCCTCGGGGGTTGCAAAAATAGCTCCGTGAATGCCTGATTCCAAACGAACCTGCGCAGGGTCGGCACCGTTCAAAGACTCTTGACCTGTGCAGGGACTCCCGGTGGCCCATAAACCACAGTAGTTGTTCTGCCAGGGCTGCACATCTCCGGTAAACTGCCAGTAGTGGGTCTCCTTGGCTGCCTGGGCAAAGGCTAAATCACCCCGGACGCCATATTCGGCACCAATTCGAATGTAAAGTTCTGCCAAATCCGGTATAGGAACAAATTTTCGCTTTAATTGCTGTTCCATTTTATTGCGAATGCGTGGGGTTTCCGCAGCAATCCAGGACTTTAACTGGTCTGCTGTGGCCAAGGACGGTCCCATTATTGTTAGATCAGCCGTGTTGATTACAGTGCCGTCCGGCAGCTTTATTTTAGGATCATATTTGCTTAATTGATCCCTGTATAGTTTAAACTGCTCCATTTGTTGAGCACTGAAACTTGCAGGGTCGATGGTAAGCAGCTGCTGGGAGTTGATAAAGCTTTTATCCAACAAACGCAGATTTGCCTTGTACCCCGCCAGTTCCTGCAGCAATGCGATGTCCGCCTGGGAGGGCTGCGGTGGACTGTCCGCCGGTGGCTGGGCAGGAGGTTCCTGAATGACCGGCTTGGTTTGGATCTCTACGGTACGGCTGGACTGCTGCCAGTTCACCTGGCAGCCCAGGGCTTCACCAACCACCCGGAAAGGAACCACGGTACGGTTCATGGCCGTGATAAAGGGCTGTCCCAACTCAGGGGGTATTTGTAAGGCCTTGTCGTCCAGAACAATTTGCACATCCTTCGGTTTTTCCGGTCGTGCCGGGGGGGGTGCCGCCAAACCGCCGGATGTGGTGATCACCACTTGCTTGGTTTCCGGCAGCCATTGTACTTGGGTGCCCAAATGTTCGCCGATTATGCGCAGGGGCACATAGGTTCTGCCGTTTAAGACAAAAGCCCCTTGATCCCCGGCAGGAATTGTGACCGGGGCATGATTAATTATAATGTTGGCCTCATGGGTGACAGTGGCCGATGCCGTCTGCACCGGTGCAAAAAACAGCGCTCCCCCACACAAAAGGCATAGCAAAGATCTTTTAATGTTACGCAAAGCTAACCATCACCATCCTTAAAATAATACAGCAAATTACACTGGCTTTATAATTAATTAGCTAATAAGCATTAATAAACCTTCTTTTTTTCGATACTTTTAATTAGATACTCACGGGGGACTCACAGGGACGGTTCTTGAAGGAAGCAATCGGAAGTTTTGCACGAAATAAGGCTCAACTGTCAGTTATTAGCTGATAGTTGAGCCTTTAATATACCTACGCAAAAAAACTAATCGCAAAATTTTTGATTGCTTAGAAGAATGAAGTCGCTCCTCCACCCAGCTATGGGATTTCAATATTTTATCCCTTCGCTTTTGGTCGTTTTTTTCCCTGTTTTTTTATATATTTTGCACAGATTGTATGATTATTCATTGATTTAGCTTGCATTTTGGCATAGCTTCCCCCTCCCCACAACCGGGTCTTTTACTTTTGTATTAAATTTCAACGTCCTTAAGGTGATGGCCCTTTTAATAATGAATATATTGCCCGCATTTTACCTTCTCCGCATGCTGGACACATTGTTACATCTCGTCCTACAAGAATACTAAGAACATCAATAGTTTTTAGACCATCAAATCTGGACTCGTAAGTTGGACTAAGGGTTAATTTCCTCCCCAGCTCAAGTTTAGTTTTTTTGTTTCTGTTTGCAAGTAATCCATAATGCCTGATTTTAATTAAAACCTTTCGGAAGTACATGCATTAAAAATCGCCGGATAAATTCAACACCCTTTAGATTTAAAGGTTTTATCTTGTTTTTACACTTGTAATCTCGGACCTTAAATGTCACTGTTTGTTCATTGATTGAGATTATCCTGTTGTTAGATATAGCGATCTTATGCGTGTACCTACCCAGGTACTGTATAACGGCTAAAGGTCCAGAAAAGGTCTTTTTAGTGTAAGTGTACCAATCATTTTCATAACACTGGTTTAATAAGTTTTGAAATTGTTTTGTATTCTGGTATTTATCTGCATCCCCATAAAACTTAAGCAGGCTTTGTTGGTAGTATTGCTTGAGGTAATGCAGGTATTTACCCCGGAATTTCCTTGACAGGACTTTTACGGGAATAAAGAAATTTCTGCCTGTATTTTTCCACTTATTAAGCTTGGTTATTCCACCGGCCAACACTACCGTGTGAATATGGGGATGATAATGCAAATCTTGTCCCCACGTATGCAGCAAGGAAAAAAAGCCAATCTGTGCACCAAGATATTTTTTATCCCAGGAAAGCTCTAAAAGAGTCTCAGCAACAGCTTTGTACATCAACCCATAAAGTAGTTTCTGGTTTTGATAAATCAGTGGCTGAAGTTGCTGCGGCACTGTAAATACTACATGGAAGTAGGGGGCATTGAGGATATCTTTAACTCTTTTGTCCACCCAAATAGCTTCAGTAACACCTTGACACATTGGACAGTGTCTGTTCCGACATGAATTGTAACTCACAGTAACATGGCCACATTTCTCACATCCAAAGGCATGACCACCCAAAGAGGCAGTCCTACAGTTCAGTATGTCATTGCTGGCTTTAGTCTGCTGATTTGATAGGGCATGATTTTGTTTGTAGTGAGAATAAAACTGCCGGAAAACATCTTGTACGTAAGTCATTTTGTGTCACCATTACCGGTGTCTAGGGGACTCTTGATGCCCATAAAGCTCTTTGAGGTCATATAGAGGTAGGCTATTGTAGTCTGAAGACTTTTGTGACCCAGCATTTGCTGGATAAATACTGGATCTTAGAAGAGCACTTGGAAGTTTTGCGCCTGTTCATTCACAAGACTTCTCTATATGAACTAGGCATTGTTTTTTTATATGCGGCGCAAAATTTTCAAGTGCTAAGAATGCAGGAAGTCGAAAGTTAAAGTTTTTGTTCAACGACTTCGACATTCAATATTCGATTTCCTGCTTCTACCCCATCCTCCAACGCATGTGTTGCAAAGCACCGGCGTAATGTATGGGCAGAAATATTTTGGTCTAAGTGTAGCCGATTCCGTTGCTTGATTAGAGTGTTTTTAATAGTCTTGACATGAATATGGTCTTTGGGGTTTTTGCCAGGAAATAGCCAATCGTCAACTTTGTAACTGGTGTGAGAAAAATATGCCCTAAAGTATTTCCGAAGTATCTCCAGGGCGGCTTCTGATAAAATGCTATAACGATTTGTATTATGCTTAGCGTTTTCTACCCGAACCCGCATGCTTTTGCTGCAAATGTCACAAATCTTTAGCTTGGCCACTTCTCCAACCCACAAACCACTTCCATATATCAATGCTAAAATAGCTTTATGCTTAAGATTGGTAGTGGCATCTAAGATCGAGAGTACATCTTGTTTTGGCGGGATTACCGGGAATTTAAGGATTCTTTTCATCCGTGGAATTTTCTTTGGGTTCCATTCCTTAGCCAATATACAAGTATGAAAAAACCTGATGGCGGAAATATAGTTGTTAATTGTCCCGGCAGCAAGAACTTTTTCATTCTTAAGATAAAGAATATATTGCTGGATATCGGTTTCGGTAATATCTTCCATGCACTTATGCTGGTCTTGTACGAAGTTGATAAATGCATGAATTCTTCGTGAGTAAGATTCCCTTGAAGATTCTGGAGTACCTTTGAGTTCGAAGAATAAGTTAATCTTTTGTTGATATAGATTCATTGAAATGCCTCCTGATTTTTTATTGGTGATAGTTACCAATTCATTACATCAGAAGGTAGGAGGAGATCTAGCTAGCCTAATTAACGTTTGTATTTGTTCTTTTGTAAGTGGTATAATCATAATAGTAAAAAAGTATGACCTTTCTTGGGTTGTTTGATTTGGCGATTAAACAATACCACAGAAAAGGCATACTTTTTCTTTTTTATGATGATTTTTACTAGGTAAATATCCCCAAAGCCATCGCAGAGCGATTTCGTTCTTCTCTTGAGTCCCCCGGGGACTCAAGAGAACCGTCCCTGCGAGTCACCCAGAACCGTCCCCGTGAGTCTTACGTAAGTACCTGCCGCGACAGATCCCACATTTTTCGGAAGAATCCTTGCTGGTGCAGCAGTTCTTCTTGGGTGCCCTGTTCCACCACCTGTCCCTGGTTCAGAACTACGATCTGGTCTATAATTGCAAGCCCCGCCATGCGGTGGGTAATTACCAGGGTGGTGCGCCCTTTCATTAGGTTGTAAATATCTTCCATAATCTCTTTTTCGGTGACGGCGTCCAGTCCTGCTGTGGCCTCGTCCAGAATCAGAATGGGGGCGTTCTTTAGGAGGGCTCTGGCAATGGATAGCCGCTGCCGTTGGCCGCCGGAAAGTTTGAACCCTCCCTCCCCGATATAGGTGTCATAGCCCTGGGGCAGACTTTCAATAAAGGCATGAATGCGAGCTCCTTTGGCCGCTCGGATCATTTCCTCCTGGGTTGCATCGGGTTTGGCCAACAAAAGGTTTTCCCGGACGGTGGCATTAAAGAGATGGGTGCGCTGTGTCACCACCCCGATTAAATGCCGGATCTCCTCCTGGTTGTATGCCTTCAATTCCCTTCCACCCAAGCGAATGGAGCCCTGGTGGTATTCCCAGAAGCGCAGCAGCAAATTGACCAGGGTGCTTTTACCGGCGCCGCTGGGGCCAACCACCGCCACTCGCCCTCCCTGGGGCAAGTTAAAATCAAGATCTTTTAATACCCAGGAACTCTCGTCATCATAACGGAAGCTGACACCTGTTACCTCCAGATTATATCTATCCGGCTTACCGATCAAAGACCCAGCATCCTGGACCTCAGGTCTGGCATCGGAAATCTCAAAAAGCCGTCTGGCAGCGGCCAGGCTTTCCGCCAGATAGGGAAAGGTTAAAGGAAGTGGTGCCACGGCCTCAAAGCTGCTCAGGGTGGCCAGAGCCAGCATGGCCAAATAGATACCCTTTATTTGGCCGCTGTCCACCAGTGGGATGGCTAAGACCAGCACCGTCCACATGGCTAAATTCATAGATAAGCCCGTCAGGGAACTGGAAAGACCGGAAATGACGGACATTTTCCCCTGCAGCCCCAATAGCTGTTTGCTTACATGGTTTACTAGGGTCTGCTGCCGGTCCTCCTGGCCAAAGGCCACAATTTCCGTCATACCCTGAATGCTGTCCACCAGATGGGCATGCAGCCTGGCCCTCACCTCTACGGTTTGCTGCCCCAACCGGCTGCCCAAAACCTTGATGCCCAGAGGGGCCGCCAAACCTGCCAACAGGAAGAAAAAAAGCAGTGTATAGGCAAGACTCATCTCAAAACGGGCCAGCAGGGTAAAGACCAATGCCAGAATGAGCAGAGCCACCAGGGGCGGGGAAAGTATTCGGAGATAAAAATTCTTCAGGGTCTCCACATCCGCCACAATGCGGCTTAACAGATCGCCGCTGCGGTATTTCATCAACCCGGCCGGTGCCAGAGGCTCCAGGTGCTGATAAAACCATACCCGGATACGGCTGAGCAGCCGGAAGGTCACGTCATGGGAAAAATACCGTTCAAGGTAACGGAACACCGCCCTGGAAATGCCAAAGAAACGAACACTGGCGGTTACCGTCATCAAATCAAGTATCGGCGGGTGCAGCGCCGCCCAGGCAATCAGATAGGCGGATGCGGCCAGCAGGCCCACATTGCTGCCAATGGTACAGAAACCCAGCAAAACTGCCAACAGGGCCATTTCCCAATGGGGAGCCATGAGGCGCAGCAGGCGGAGAAATGTTTTCATACAGCCTCACCCCGGTAAGCCGTTACCAGCCGATAATACAGTCCTTTTTTATTCATTAACTCCTGATGCCGGCCCTGTTCCACCAACCGGCCCTCGGATAAAACCAGAATACGGTCGGCCCGGTAGACGGTGGACAACCGGTGGGCGATGACCAGCACCGCTCGCCCCTGCATGAGCCGGTCCAAGGCCTCCTGGATGGATTCCTCGCTGGCCGGGTCTAACCCGGCGGTTGCCTCATCTAAAACCAGAACGGGGGCATCCTTTAAAAAAGCCCGGGCCACGGCCAAACGCTGGGCCTGGCCACCGCTGAGCCGCACGCCGAATTCCCCCACCGGCGTGTGGTATCCCTGGGGAAATTTCATAATAAACTCATGGGCCCCGGCCTGCTCTGCCGCTTCCCTTACCTCGTCCATGGATGCGCCGGGGCGACCCAGCAAAATATTATCGGCCACCGTGCCGTAAAACAGGTAAGGTGTCTGGGGCACATAGGAAACCTTGCTGCGCCACCAGTCCGCAGGCATTTGCTGCAGCGGCATGCCATTGACTTTTATCATCCCCTCGACGGGTGCCGCAAAGCGCAACAGCAAATTGGCAATGGTGCTCTTCCCTGCACCGCTGGGCCCCACCAGGGCCACTCGCTCACCCGGTGACAGTTCGAAGTTGACTCCCTGTAAAACCGGATTCGTGGCATCGGTATATGTAAAGCCCACTCCCTTAAAAGAAATAGTAAGAGGAGAGGTTTCCGCCGCTAAAGGCTGCTGCCTTTCGGTGGGGGCCGGTAAAGGTTTCTCCAGCACTTCAAAGATGCGGTTGGCGGCCGTCATGCCGGCCATGCCCGCATGGAACTGGCTGCCCAAAAGCCTGAGGGGCAAATAAAATTCAGGTGCCAGCAGCAGCAGGAAAAAGGCATATTCAAAGGAAATGCCCCCATAGACCAGCCGAAGCCCCAGGGCAACCGCCACCAGTGCGGTACTGATGGTGGCCAGCAGTTCCAATGCCAAAGCAGAAAGAAAGGCCACCCGCAGCACACCCAGGGTTGTTTTCCGAAACTGATTGCTGATTCTGGCGATGACCCTGACCTGGTCTTTGCTCCTGCCAAACACTTTCAACGTGGCAAGCCCCTGCAGTACATCGAGGAAATGCGCATTCATGCGGCTTAGGCTGTCCCATTGCTGTTTTGTCAGATGATCCGCCCATTTGCCGATTAAGATCATAAAGAATGGTATCAGAGGAGCGGTAAAGAGAAGAATCAGTCCCGAGGTTAGATCAATGGGAAATACAAAAAACAGAACCATCAGGGGAATGATAACGGCCAGGGCCAACTGGGGCAGGTAGCGGGAAAAATAGTCCTCCAGGGCCTCCACGCCCTCCACCATTAGGTTTACCAGTTCCCCGGTACGCTCTCCCTTCACATGCAGCGGTCCCAGTCCATACAGGTGCTGCAGCAGCTGCCGCCGCAGGGCTTCTTTAATTTGCGCAGCAGCCCGGTGGGACATGACCTCGCCGCCCCAGGTTAGAACCGCCCTTAGCAGGATCAGCCCTAGAAGGATCATCATCAGGGTCCATACATCTTCAAGATTGCGACCTAGGAGAAAAACCTGGTTGATCACCCGGGCCAGGGCAGCGGCCTGCAGCACAATCACCATACCCACAGCCAACCCCAAACCCACGGTAAGGGCTAAATACAAGCGGACTTTTTTTGCCTCACGCAACAGCCGTTTGTCCATCATGATGGCCTGCACCTCAAAAAAGAAAAATCAGAACGGGGCAAAGTATGTATCCTTGCCCCGTCTCCCTTCGTTGCACACTATTATATCCTATTTTTGCATCTTGTTGTCACAAAAACCCATTTGATTTTCTAATAATGCAGTTCCTTGGCGGTGACCCGGTGGCGGAATACCCAGTAGGTCCAGGCCTGGTAGAGCAGGACAATGGGCACCATGGTCAAGGCCACAACGGTCATGATTTTCAGTGTATAGGGACTGGAGGATGCGTTATAGATGGTAATGCTCCACTCCGGGTTCAAGCTGGAGACCATCAGCCTTGGGAAAAGGGCCCAGAACATTGACACAGTAAACAAGACAATGGTCAGGCTGTTGGCGATAAAAGCCCAGCCGTTTCGACCGGCCCGCAGCAGCAGTAAAGCCAGCACCAAGAACACCGCGGACCCCAGGAACACCACCACCGCGCCTGCTTTGCTAAACAAATCGGTCTGGGTGTAGGTAAGCATTGCCAGCAAAAGAACCACCGGTATGGCCAGCATCGCAATCTTACCGGCGATAGCACCGGCCCGCTCCATTATTTCCCCCTCGGTTCGCAGGGTCAGGAAAAGGGCACCGTGCAGGGTAAAGACCAGCAGTGTGGTAAGTCCCCCCACCAGGGTGTAGGGGCTTAACAAATCGAAGAAACTCCCTACGTACTGCATTTTGGCATCAATGGGAACCCCCTGCAGCAGGTTGGTGACGGCCACACCCCAGAGGAGGGCGGAAAGAAAACTCCCTGTAAAAATCATCCAATCCCAGGTATTGCGCCAGGCCGGGCTGCGGTCGCTGCTGCGGAACTCAAAGGCCACGCCCCGGACAATCAGGCCCAGCAGGATTAAGAAAAGGGCCAGGTAAAAGCCGCTGAACAAAGTGGCGTACCAATTGGGAAAGGCCGCAAAGGAAGCACCCCCCGCCGTGAGGAGCCAAACCTCATTGCCGTCCCAAACCGGACCGATGGTATTGATGACCACCCGGCGTTCGGTATCGTTCCTACCCAAAAAGGGCAGCAGAACTCCTACACCGTAATCAAAACCCTCCAGGAAGAAAAAGCCGATAAACAGGACTGTCACCAGAATGAACCACAGAATGTTTAAGTCCATAACGACACCTCCTTGGCCGAAGGTTCCAGATGGCTGGAAACGGGCGTCTCTTCGGGCCCCTGCTTAATATACTTCACCATCAAGTATATATCGGCCACCGCCAGAATTCCGTATACCACCGTGAAGCCAATTAACGTAGTGAGGATTTCCCCCATGGAAACCGACGGCGAAACAGCGTGTTCCACCTTCTGCAACCCATATACAATCCAGGGCTGGCGACCCACTTCGGTCATATACCAACCGGTGGTGTTGGCGATATAAGGTATCGGAATGCTCCAGAGCAAGGCCTTTAAAACCAGTGGCTTGGCCTCCAGCTTACCGGTTCTCCAAAGATATAGGCTCACCAGGGTGATTAATACCATCCAGGCACCGGCCGCCACCATGATGCGAAAACTCCAGAAGATTGAGGTGACCGGCGGAATATAGTTTCCAGGGCCGTACCGGGCCTCTGCTTCGGCCTGTAAATCCTTAAGTCCTTTCACCTCGCCGTTGAAGCTGTTGTAAGACATAAAACTCAACATCTTGGGAACGGAAATCTCAAAGGTATTGGTTTGATTTTTCTCATCCACAACCGCCACCACTGAAAAAGCAGCGGGGTCGGCTGTCTCCCAATGTGCCTCGGCCGCAGCCATTTTCATGGGTTGGGTTTTCACCAGGTACTGGCCTTGGATGTGGCCCACGGTGGTGACCAGAATGACGCTGACAAAGCCGAAAACCAAAGCGATGTTAAAGGAGCGGCGGAAAAAGTCCTGGTGGTTTTTACGCAGCAGATGATAAGCGCTGATGCCCATGACAAAAAAAGCCGCCGTTGCATAACCGGCCAAAACCGTATGCGGAAACTGGTAAAACACATGGGGATTGGTAATCAGTGCAAAAAAGTCCGTCATTTCGGCCCTGCCGTTGCGGATGGCGTAGCCCACCGGGGCCTGCATAAAGGAGTTGGCAATGAGAATCCAAAGGGCCGACAGGTTGCTGCCGATGGCCACCATCCAGATACTCAGAAGATGAATTTTCTTGTGCAGTTTATCCCAGCCAAATATCCAGATGCCCAAAAAGGTGGACTCCAGGAAGAAAGCCAGCAGTGCCTCAATGGCCAGGGGTGCGCCAAAAATATCTCCCACAAAGCGTGAGTATTCCGACCAGTTCATGCCAAAGTGAAACTCCTGCACAATACCGGTCACCACACCCATGGCAAAGTTAATCAAAAAGAGTTTTCCCCAGAATTTTGTCATCTTTTTATAGGTTTCATTGCCTGTCCGTACATACATGGTTTGCATGATGGCCACCAGTAAGGATAATCCCAGGGTTAAAGGAACAAACAGGAAGTGATATACCGTGGTAATGCCAAACTGCCACCTGGCAAGCAACAGTTCATCCATGAATTTCCCCCCCTCACTTTCTTCTATGGTTGCAATGAATCATTTCGTTAATTATCATGAATAAGTCCGTCATTGTCCGGCAAATTTTGACCTGCGTTATTGTCCTTTTACCTCCTTTCCAAAAAGAATATAAAAAAATTGCTGCGGCCGCTGCTTTTACGGTAAATTTTCAGGTGTTTGTAATTTTAATTAGGCCAATTGTAATAAAATTGTAATGTATACCTTTTTGGTATACTTTTAAAAACTATACTCCACAAAGCATCAAATGTCAATTACAAAATCTATGCACATTTATTACAAATTTGTGAACTAGCCCGGCGTAGGCCCTCGCCTAAAAAAACAAGTGCCTGCATAGGCACTATGACGCCAATACCATGCCTCCTAGGGCGCAAAGAGACACCACAAGCCAGGGTGGCAATTTCCAGAACAAGGTAAAAAATAAATAGGTGAGTCAGAAAAACTTCACGCTGACTCACCTATTATGAACCTATACAAGTCCCAATTTTTGAGCTACAACCTTTTCCAGTTCATCACGGCTGGGATTTTTGCCCAATTCCACCTCATCCACAAATAGATTGGGAGGCTTAATGCCGTCCTCTCCTTTGTTGCCCAGCCCCAGGAAGCCCTTGTAAATTAATTCGACCTTTACCTTATCAGAACCGAATTTCTCACTGACCGCACCGGCCATTTTGGAAAGGCCTGCTCAGCAGGGGCCTACGGGGCGATTGGAGTATACTTTAATGGTTACCACGTTTAAATTCCTCCTTCCTACATTCCCTTTGGTATATTGCGGTCCGGGGATTTGAACCGGCCAAAGATGGCTTTTAGGAGCATATAGGTGGGGCAAATGCCAAAGATACCGGTTAACAGAAAGGCCACGCCCAGCCAACCCCATAGGGTGCCGGGTTTTAGGAAAATCAAGGCACTTAAGGTAAGGCCGCCGGCAATGCGGATGGCCCGCTCGGTATGGTTCAGGTTATAGCCCTTGATGATGTCCCGGAAATCCTGGAAGGTCAGTACCCCTTTGGGGCACTTCACCACACAACGGCCACAGCCCATGCATTCGGTGGTTCTAATTTGGCCCTTTTCTTGAATCAACCGGCGCAGCGGTACGCCCATATCGCATTCCCGCTCACACAGACCACAGTTGCTGCATTTCTCCGCATCGGCCTTAATCTTATAAAAGCCCACTTTGTTGAGCAGACCCCAGGTGGCGGACCAGGGGCAACCCCAGCGGCAAAAGCTGCGGTGGCCGGTAAAGGGGATGATTAAATAGCTTATATAATAGGCAAAGGAAATGTAGTAGTACATGGGCTCGCCAAAGGTTTTGTAGGCATTGGCCGGGTCGATCAGCATGCAGATGAAATAGCCCCAGACAACGGCCATGGAAATCCACTTGATGTGCCGAAATTTCCACCAGAAGTCTCCCTTCAGGGTGGCATCACGCCAGGCAAAGCCGATGGTTTCCCGGTCAAACACACAGGGACAGTTGTAGCCGCAGTCGGCCTTTTTGCCCAGCAAAACCACCGCCGCCATTAAGAGAAAGAAGGGCAGTGCCCCCACCATATGGATAGCGTCCACCGTCTTGGCGGTGGTGCCGTCTAAAAGGGGTACCCTGGGAAAATAAATGGGAATCATGACCCAGTAGAGAAAGAACAAGCCAATCATCCATTTGACCCGTCGCTTCTGGTACGGGTCCTTTTCGGTACGCAGCCGCCAAATGCCGAAGAGAGGAATCAGGTACAGTTCCGGGTAGGCGTTAATTTGTACCGCCTTGCCGCCCACATCCACCATGATGGGGTAAACAAAACTGGAGGTAAGCCACACCAGGCACAGGCCGCTGATGATTTTGGCCGGGGTTAGGTTTTTGGCTGCCACATTGGTCCCCCCTACTCCGGCCTTTGGCCGGTAATCAGTACATAGCTGATGACTCCTTCATACAGCAATTTCTCACCCAGGGCCAGCCAACTCTTGCCTTTGGCAAAATCAATATCACCCAGGTGGAGCTTTTTCAGGCCCACCGCCAGTTCGGCCATGAACAGCCGCTGTTTGATATCCGCCAGCATTTGGGACAAGGCTTCCCGGCAGTCCACCGCCGTAAGGTGAATAAACCCCGCATCTCCCAGGATTTGATGGTACTCCTCCACTGTCCGGGCATCGGCCACGCAGGCGGCGTGAAACAACATGTCCTTCATTTCCTCCGGCAATCGCTGCTGATCCACCGCCATATCGGTAAATCCCAGGTGTCCGCCGGGTTTTAAAACGCGAAATTTTTCCCTGGCGGCAATTTCTTTGCTGGGAAAGGTGCAAAAGGCACATTCAGAAACCACCACGTCAAACTGTTTTTCCGCAAAAGGCAGGCTTTCGGCATCTCCTGGCACAAAACTCACCTTGTCTTCAATCCCTTCCTGCCGGGCCCGGGACCGGGCCAACTCCAGATTTTTCTTACTTAAATCCACACCGGTTGCTGAGCAGCCAAAGGTGCGGGCCAAAAAGCAAGCACTGGTGCCCTGGCCCGAGGCCACGTCCAACAGGTTGTGGCCGGACTTTAAACCCACTGCTTCCCCCATTTTTTGAGTTAAGGCCAAGCCGCCGGGGTGAAAACTGTGGCCCAGCAGGTATTTGACGGCATCACTTTCGTAGAAATTGCTGCAGGCGCATTTAATTTGGTTGGTCACCCTAACACCCCCTTCTCAGGTTGTTGTATACGCAGAAGGGTATCAGTTTCCCCTCCGGGGAAAGTTGGTGCACGCAGCACTTGCGGGCACGTTTGACATCAAAGGTATGAACATCCATCATGGCATGAATGCCAATCATGGTAATTTCCTTTTCGATGCCCTTAAACACATCCAGCGGGATGCCGCAGGCACAGGCGTAGCTGCTGCCGGTCTTTTCGCTGCCGGGTGTGGCGCTGGAGGACCACAATCCCTCCAAGGATGCCTGGGTAATGGGAGACAGACTGCTGACAATGCGGTTTTGCAGATAGTCCAGGTAGTGGTCCACATTGATCACCCTGGGCAGGGGCCGCACCTCTTGGCCGTCATAATGCACATAGGTAATGGACATGCAGGTGGGATAGGGGCAGGGCACCGGGATAAAATCCGTAAGCCTTAGCCAACCGGCGGTTTGGGATTCAATGCCCTTGAGAACATCCGGGATGGTGATGCGTTCCAGGGGATTTTGCTGTCCATGGCGGCCCACGTAGGTCACCGGCTGGAAAAAGACGCCCCGAATGCCGGGATGTTCAACAGCCAACTTCGCAATGGCCCCGACTTGCTGATCGTTCACCCCATGCACCACCGTCACCGCCAGCACCACGCTAATGCCTTTGGCTGCCAGTCGTTCAATGGACTTCATTTTAAGTTCCAACAGATCTGCCCCGCGAATTTGCAGGTATACCTCCGGGGTCAATCCGTCAAATTGCAAATACAACGCCGGTTTTATTTCAGCTAACCGGTTAAGAAAAGCATCATCCTGAGCAATGCGAATACCGTTGGTGTTGAGCTGCACCACGTTGATACCCTTTGCTTTTGCTAAAGCTAATATCTCAAACAATTGCGGGTGCAGGGTGGGTTCGCCGCCGCTGATCTGGATGACATCGGGGTTCCCTTCGGCTTTCACATAGGCATCAAGCATCCGGGACACTTGCTCCAGGGAGAGAAAATGGTGGCCTTGGGCGTCGGCCAGGCATACAGGGCAGGCCAGGTTGCAGGCATCGGTAATTTCCATGATGGCCAGGCAGGTGTGCTGCTTATGCTCGGGACACAGCCCGCAATCCTCCGGGCAGCCTTTTTTCACCTCTCCGGCAAAATGCAGGGGTAAGGTGCCGGGTTTGTTGTATTTAAGGTAAGAAGTGTACAGCCCGGCATCCGAATAAATCAGGCTGTCAAACATACCGTGCTCCGGGCAGAACTTATGCATGTAGACTTTGTCGTCCTTTAATAAGACATCCGCATCAACGACCCTTTTGCAGATTGGGCACAGGCTGCGGGTCATTTCAAAAAAAATCGCCCGGCGGTCCGCCTTTTGCGGAGTTTGTGTTTTCTCTGTCATGGAAAATCACTCCTTAAAGCACATGCAGGGTTTTTGCCTGGGTAATCTCTCCAATGGGCGAGGCCGCCACTTGTCTCTGCCGGAGGGCGGCCAGCAGGGCATCGGCTCGCTCCCGGGGCACCGCCATGAGAAGTCCCCCGGAGGTTTGCGGGTCGCACAGTAGAAGTCTCATGTCTTTAGCCAGGCTGTCATGCCAGTCCACCTGATCCCGCAAGTGACGATAATTGGCGTGGGCACCGCCTGCAATGGCTCCTGCCTCAGCCATGGCAATGGCTCCGTGCAGTAAAGGCACTGCCTGGGATTGGATTTGTGCCCCAACACCGCTGGCCTTGAGCAGTTCCTGCAGGTGCCCCAACAGCCCAAATCCGGTTACATCGGTACAAGCATGAACGCCGATCTCCAGCATTGCCTCCGCAGCCTCCCGGTTCAGGATGCACATTACTTCGGTAACTGCCTGTTCCATTTCCGGGCTGGTCAGGCGGCGGTCAATGCCGGTGGTAATCACGCCAATGCCCAGAGGCTTGGTTAGAATCAGGACATCCCCGGGTCTTGCCCCTTTCTTGGTGATGAGACGTTCCGGATGGGCAAAGCCTGTCACCGCCAGTCCGTATTTGGGAGCATGGTCGGTGACTGAGTGTCCGCCGATAATGGAAATGCCCGCCTCGGCAGCTTTATCGGCACCGCCCTTTAAGATTTCTCCCAGTATGCTTAAAGGCAGGGATTGGTTCGGATAACCCACGATGTTCAGGGCAAAGGCCGGAGTGACCCCCATGGCATAGATATCACTGATGGCGTTGGCGGCAGCAATCATGCCAAACCGGTAGGGGTCGTCCACCACCGGGGTGATATAATCCACCGTTTGAACCACCGCCAGTTCATCATGAATCCGGTAAACTGCGGCATTTTCATCCCGCCCGGCCAGTACGTTGGGGTCCTGAACCGGTGGAAGACCGGACAAAACTTCTATTAGGTCCGCCGGACCTATTTTACAGGCTCAGCCGGAGCCTGGTGAATAAGAGGTCAGGCTTACTTTTGGCAAACTCATGTTGAAGCCTCCTTTGTATTTACAGCGTACCACGGGTAAATGTATAATACAAATGCATAGTTTGCATTTGTATTATGCTAATTTGATATAGGTGGTGGCGCTGTGACGGACATAATCCTTTACCATTTACGGGTGTTCCACTCGGTGGCCCGACATTTAAGCTACTCAAAGGCCGGGGAAGAGCTAAACTTAAGCCAACCGGCAGTCTCCCGCCAAATTGCGGCTCTGGAAAAAGGATTGGGGCTGGATCTCTTTTCACAACGGGGACGTCAAGTGGTACTGACCGATGCCGGACGTTCTCTTTATGATTATGCCGACCGGATCATGGGATTGGCTCAGCAAGCCGCCAGGGCCATGTCCCAATACCATGACCTGGAGCGGGGCGAGGTACGGCTGGGCGTCAGCCCGGTGGTGGGCCGCTATCTGCTGCCACCGATATTGAAGGACTTTTATACCCGTTTCCCAAACATCGGTATTTCCTTGCAATTTGACAGCAGCGCCCAACTGGCCCGGCGGGTGGAAACCGGGGAATTGGATGTGGCCCTGGCAGTAGGTCCGTTAAACACTGAAAACATTCACTTAGAACGATATGCGCAGGACGATTTAGTCTTAGTATGTCCTCCCATGGGGGCCGGTTGCTCTTTAAATGAACTCTTTGACCGTTATCCCTTCATTACCGGGGAAAAAAGTTCGTCCACCGGGCAAATCATTGAACACCACCTTAAAGGCTTTGCCTTTAAGCCTCGTTTTTTTACAGAGATTGCAGATGCAGAGGTCATTAAGCGTCTCGTAATGTCCGATATGGGCCTGGCCTTTTTGCCTTTGCGAGGTGTCGCGTCGGAGCTGGCAGACGGTACACTGTTGCAGGTATCCGGTGAGGGAACTGTTATAACCCGCTGGATTTATTTGATAACAACGAAAGACCAACACTATTGTCCTACACTGCTGGCATTTATGAATTTTATACGAAAGCATCAGTGAAAGGCCTAAGTAAGACACGGAAGACACGGGGAAGACACGGGGACGGTTCTCTGGGAAGACACGGGGAAGACACGGGGACGGTTCTCTTGTCTGCTCTCTATGGATTAACTTAAATAAGTGTCTACTGTCTAAAGAGCAGACAAGAGAACCGTCCCCGTGTCTTCCCCAAGAGAACCGTCCCCGTGTCTTCCCCCGTGTCTTCCCCGTGTCTTCCGTGTCTTACTTCAAACTAACCACTGTCGCCCCGGCACCACCTTCGCCTGTTTCGCCCAGACGGAAGGATTTGACCCGTGGGTGGTTTTTCAGCTCCCGCTGCACCGCAGCCCGCAGGGCACCGGTGCCTTTGCCGTGGATGAGGATGACACTGCTGAGACCGGCCAGGAAGGCATCGTCCAGGTATTTTTCGATTTCCAGCAGGGCTTCGTCCCCGGTCATGCCCCGGAGATCCAGGCTGGTGCCGATAGACTGGGCTTTATCCATTAAGACCTTGCCCACTTTGGTTTCCCCGGTGGTGACCCGGGTTTCTTTAACCTTGCGCAGTTCCTTCAGGGGGACAAGCATCTTCATAATGCCCACCTGGACCTGCACGTTGTCGCCGGATACCCCCACCACATAAGCCTTTTGGTTGTACTTGGGCAGGAAGACTTCTTCGCCGGCTTTCACCTGACGGGGGATTTCCCCGGTTTCGGTATGCACCGGTGCTTTGGCTGCCACCTTGCCGGTGACCTGCTGGAGTTTGCTGCGGGCCTGTTGAATGGCTTCCTCCCGGTTCTTGGTGTTTTCTTCAGCCAATTTGGTTCGCAGTTCCTTAACGGCTTCCTCCGCCTCCAGGCGGCTCTGGCGGACCAGCTTGCGGGCTTCCTCGTGGGCCTTTGCCAATATTTCTTCCTTCTTGGCCCTGAGCTCCACTTCCAGCTTGCGGTATTTTTCCTTCAGCTGCTCGCTTTCCCGCCGCAGTGCTGCGGCTTCCTCCCGCTCCCTGTCTGCTGTCTGCTGGGTTTTTTCCAGCTTGTTGATCAAATCTGCCACCTGAACCTGTTCGGTGGTAAGAAATTTGCGGGCGCTGCTGACAATCTCCGGCCGTAAACCCAACCGGGCGGAGATTTCAAAGGCGTTGCTGCGGCCGGGTCGGCCAATTAACAGCCGGTAGGTGGGACGCAGGGTTTCCACGTCGAATTCCACGCTGGCATTTTCCACCCCCGGCGTGGTGTAGGCATAGTTTTTTAACTCGCTGTAGTGGGTGGTGGCCACGGTGCAGGCGCCCCTGCCATGCAGTTCCTCCAGGATGGCTCGGGCCAGGGCGGCTCCCTCGGTGGGGTCGGTGCCTGCTCCCAATTCATCCAGCAGCACCAGGGAATCCGCACCGGCATGCTCTAAAATATGGACGATATTGGTCATATGGGAGGAAAAAGTACTGAGGGATTGCTCAATGCTCTGTTCGTCCCCGATATCCGCAAAGACCTGTTTAAAAATCCCCATTTCTGTACCGGATTCCGCCGGGATATGCAGTCCCGCCTGGGTCATTAAGGTAAACAGCCCCACGGTTTTCAGGGTTACGGTTTTACCGCCGGTATTGGGGCCGGTGATGACCAGGGTTTGGAAGTTCTTGCCCAGGGAAATGGTGGCCGGCACCGCCTCCCCGGATAATAAGGGGTGCCGGCCCTTTTTGATATCCATTTTTGCCCCCGGCAAAATTTTGGGACTCCAGGCTCTAAGTTTCAAACTGTAGCGGGCTTTGGCCATGATGAAATCCAGTTCGCTCAGGGCCTCTAAGGCGACGGAAATATCCTCGGCCACGGCACTGACACCGCTGGAGAGCTCTCCCAGAATCCGTTGGATTTCCTGCTTTTCCGCCGCCATCAACCGGCGCACCTCGTTGTTGGCTTCAACCACCGACATGGGTTCCACAAAAAGGGTGGCACCGCTGGCAGACTGGTCGTGAACAATGCCGGGAATTTGGCTGCGGTATTCCTGCTTTACCGGCACCACGTACCGGTCGTTGCGGATGGTAATGATGGGGTCCTGCAGATACTTCTGATTTTCTGCGGAACGAACAAGGCTCTCCATGCGCTCCCGGATACGGTTTTGCGATCTTAGGATGCCCCGCCGGATTTGCAAAAGCTGGGGCGAAGCATCGTCTGCCATTTCACCCCCGGGCAAAATGGCCTGCAGGATGCTTTTTTCCAGCTGGGCCTGGTTGGTTAGGGATTCCGCAACCTCCGAGAGCAGCGGGTAGCGATCGTTTTTTTCACTGAAAAACTTTTTAATCAGACGGGAGGCCGCCAGGGTTTCCCCCACTGCAAACAATTCCTCCGCCCCCAGCACGGCGAAACGGGCAGCCCTCTGCAAGGCCCCCCGAATGTCATGCCAGCCGGAAAATTCCGCCATGGGTTCTAACCGCAGCAGTTCTCTGCCTTCGGTGGTTTCATCCTGCCACCGCTGTATGAGAACCGAGTCGGTACTGGGTATCAGTTCTTTTATTTTTTGCCTGGCCAACTCCGACTGGGCATGGGCCGCCAGACGTTCCAACACCTTATCAAATTCCAAACGTTTGAGGGTTCTTTCCATGTATAAAACTCCTTAAATAACTCCCCTGAAATAATGCCCCTTGGTGATGCCTGAGGCGCTTAGCTGTTCGAGGTCTTCTTTGGCTTCTTTGTCTTTTCGTTCATCCCGGATGCCGTGCTTATAGCGAGTGATGGCCTTACGATAGTGGTTGACGGTTCTGGCCACATATTCGTGGTTTTCCTTTTTGGCCTCAATACGCAGTACCGAAACACCGGCCGCCAGCAGGGTGGGCACATCCTCGATCACACAAAGGTCTTTGGCATTAAACAGGTGCATACGGCAGTATTGGTCTACCTCAATGGGGAAAACAAGTCCCAGCCGGTCCTTGAGTCCGCACTTTTTGGTGCTGCAGGGAACGGTGCATTTTTTTCCGGCGGAGAGATCCCCCAGCACACTTCCCGTGGGGCAGTATTTAGTGTTCATCAGGGGAAGGGCTCCCTGTACCAGTGCCTCCAGGGGCAGGGGGGCGGTTTCGCCCATGGCCTGCATTTGTTTCATGGTTAATTCCGGAGAAAGAACCGCCCTGGCAGCCCCCTGCTCCTTCAAGTAATGAAGGGTGGCAGAATTAAATGCATTGAGGGTAAAATCCGCCACAACGGGTTTATCGGTGAATTCTCTGATGATCTTTAAAAGGCCTAGGTTCCCCACCAAAACTCCGTTCATGGGCAAGTCGCAGGCACGTTTCAGCAGGCCGGTAAAACTCTTCAACTCACTGTCGTGCAGAATTCTCGGGGAACTCAGCACCAGGGATACACCGTTTTTGTGGCAGAACTCCAGCCCGGCCTGCAGATCCTTTTCCGTAACAATCCCCTTGGAGCGGTAGCTTTCGCCGCCAAAATAAACAATATTGGCCCCGTAGCTGACTGCGGCCTGCAAGGACGTGAGATCGGCCACACTGATGGCCAGCAGCGGCTCCGGGGTCTGCATTGCCTGTTGACGCATATCCTTAAAGGCTTCCTTGAGACGCTGCTTGAATAGGTGTTCCGCTACGCCGGGCCGCCTGCCTGCCCGGGCTCTTTTATGCTCCAGAACCGCCAGCACCCGGCGTCGCAGCTCATTAATTTCACGCATGGGCAGGATCACCCGGCCTGCCAAAGAGACCTCCAAGCCCGCCAGGGCAAAGGGTGTATTGCCCAGACGATCCAGTTGTTCCTCTAGAAATTCTGTAGTTAGTGGTCGCTTCACGGCCTCCTGGCACGCCTCATCGCTGGTTCCCTCTGCGGTAAAACCCTGGTCATCGGTCACCCGCAGCACCAGGGGTTCGTCTACCCTGGCCTGCACAAAAAACTGCAGCGGAATTTTTCTTGCTTCCCGGGAGGAGGTAAAGGTCTCCCTGGCCCGCTCCATCAAGGCAGCATCATGGGTTTTGAAAACCCTATCGCCGGGCCTGATCTTACCGGGGATGGACAACCCCGCCAGAGACCCAGCCGGGGCGGACTCTACGTGTTTGCCGTTGACCAGGATGCTGTTCACCTCAACGCCGCTGCGGCCGCCCTCGCTGACCCAAACCTCAATACCGTCTCCAATCCGCAGGGGTTCCTCCAGGATAATTTCAACAGTTTTATTTTTCGCGTTAAAGCCCTTTACCCTGCCCAGCCGCACGCCCCGGTTGTTGGGCCGTTTAAAGCTCATTAAATCTCTGCCGGGGTTGCCAAAAAAGTAACCTGGACTGAAATCGCGGTTAAAGATCTGGGCCAAATCCCTGGCTTCCTGTTCCTCCACCCGGTAGCCCTTTTTGTCCTCCAGTGCCCGGTCGATCAGGTTCCGGTAGGTGCGAATCACCGTTGCTACATATTCCGGCCGTTTCATCCGCCCCCCG
>JAMCWI010000108.1 GCA_023481335.1 Bacillota bacterium
CTCTGGCTGGCCACCAAATTCAATTTCTGGCGCAGGGTAACACTGTCCAACCGGCAAAGCCGCCAGGAGGGCTACCAGGCCCCCCGGCCGGAACTGGAGAAACTGCTGGGTCAACAAGGAGTGGCTGCCACACCCTTACGTCCGGCCGGTGCCGCTCTCATTGACGGCAAACGGGTGGACGTGGTCACCGAAGGTGAATTCATCATGCCCGGCACCCCGGTTTTGGTGGTTATGGTGGAAGGCACCCGGGTGGTTGTGAAAGCGGTGGAGAAGTAGAAAAGGAGGAATTCTATTTTGGTCAGTTTAGGTACTCTTTCATTCTTACTCTTGGTCATGCTGGCAGTGGTTTTTGTCGTTGTGCTGTTCAGCTTCATCCCGGTGGGGCTGTGGATTTCAGCCCTGGCCGCCGGCGTGCAGGTGGGTATTATCACCCTTATCGGCATGCGGCTGCGCAGGGTGCCGCCGGCGCAAATCGTCAACCCTTTAATCAAGGCCGATAAGGCCGGGATTCAGGTGAATGTCGACCAGTTGGAAGCCCACTATTTGGCCGGTGGCAACGTGGACAGAGTGGTGGATGCATTAATTGCCGCCGAGCGGGCCAATATCCCCCTGCAGTTTGAGCGGGCCGCCGCCATCGACTTGGCAGGCAGAAACGTGCTGGAAGCAGTTCAGATGAGCGTAAACCCAAAAGTCATTGAAACCCCGGTCATCAGTGCGGTAGCCAAAGACGGCATCGAACTGAAGGCCGTGGCCAGGGTCACGGTGCGGGCCAACATCGACCGCCTGGTGGGCGGGGCCGGTGAAGAAACCGTGATTGCCCGGGTGGGCGAGGGCGTTGTCACCAGCGTAGGCAGCGCGGAATCCCACAAACTGGTGCTGGAAAACCCCGACAGCATCTCCAAGACCGTATTGTCCAAGGGCTTGGATGCCGGCACCGCCTTTGAGATTCTTTCCATCGATATCGCCGACGTCGATATCGGCAGAAACATCGGCGCCCAACTGCAGACCGACCAGGCCGAAGCCGATAAGAACATTGCCCAGGCCAAGGCGGAAGAACGCCGGGCCATGGCGGTGGCCCAGGAGCAGGAAATGAAGGCCCGGGTACAGGAAATGAGGGCCAAAGTGGTGGAAGCCGAGGCGGAAGTGCCCCGGGCCATGGCGGAAGCCTTCCGTTCGGGCAGACTGGGTGTTATGGACTACTACAACATGCAAAATGTTCTGGCCGATACAAAAATGAGGGAATCCATTTCCGGCACCGGCACCGGCACCGGCAACGACAAGGAAAAAGGAAAGAAGATTGAGTAGGGAAGGGATGCCCCTGTGGAAACCTTAGTCATTATTTTTGTTCTATGGTCCATTTTCAAAGCCCTTTCCGAACGGGCAAAGGATAGGAGACCGGTTCCCCAACAACACCCGGAGCAGGAAGCCCCGGCTTACCGCCTGCCCCCGGAATTGAGGGATAAGTGGGGTCCAAAAACCGAGCACCCCAAGGAAAAAAAGCAGCCCGCTGAGCTGATTCTCAGTGAGCCGCCGGAGCAGCCCCATAAATACAAAATTACACAGGCGAAGGATCAGCCGGCACCCGTTCTTGCAGAGAAAGTGCCTGCAGGCAACCTAAATAAGCAAGAGCCCCCGATAACAACGGCAGCTTGCCGCCCGGAGTCTCCGGCCATCGGCCCTTTGAACCAGGCCATGCTGCGGGAAGGCATTATTCTATCAGAAATACTGGGGCCTCCGGCTGCCCGGCGCAGGAAAAACCGGCCTTACCATTAATTAGTAATTTTCCCCCCTTAGGACGCATACACATAGTCCCAAGGAGGGGATTTTTTATGTCCTTACGGGATCTGCAGAGGAAGTTAAAAAAACAATTTTCGGATTTTTTTGAGATACCCAACGATGTCATGTTGGACTTGCCCAAAATTGTGCTGGTGGGAAATTTGCAGGTTTTTATTGAAAACCACAGGGGCATTGTGGAATATACCACCGAGAAGGTGCGTGTAAAAGTGGGGGAAGGGGAATTTGGCATTACAGGCAGCAAACTGATGCTGCGAAATATCAAGACCGATGAAATTTGTGTAGAGGGCCAAATAAAATCCTTATGTTTCCTGGAACCAGGGGAGGTGTGGTAAATGGTTCTTCTGCGATTGTTTTCTTTTTTAATGGGACATGTATCCCTGGTGGTGCGGGGGGAATTTCTGGAGAAGTTTGTTAACATGGCAGCCAGCAGGGGAATTTATTTATGGGATATCACCCGGTTGGGCAATGACAGGATGAGAGTGAAAGTTCGCATTTCCGATGTCCGCCCCCTTAGGCACATTGCCAGGACCACCAAAAGTTGTTTCAAGGTGGTGGAGCGCAGAGGTCTGCCCTTTATGCTGAACCGCATGAAAAAGCGCAAGCTGCTGGCCGTTGGGGGTGTGGTTTTCTTATTGACCCTTTATTTTTTATCCTCCTTCGTCTGGTTTATACAAGTGACGGGCAACGAGCGGCTTTCCAGTGAAGAGATTAAAAAAATTGCGGCCGGGGCAGGATTGAAACCCGGCGCAGCCAAGTGGGATCTGGATGCCAAGCTGGTGGAGAATACCCTGCGGGAAAAAATATCCTCGGTGGCCTGGGTCGGTGTTTATGTCAAGGGAACCCGGGTAACCATTGAAATTGCCGAGCGAAAACTAGTACAGGAGGACCCCCACCGCAATGATCCCGCTCATATTGTTGCGGGTAAGGCCGGTTTAATTAAGGAAGTACTGGTTTTAAACGGACAAGCGGTGATCAAAGAGGGGGATACCGTTTTGCCGGGCAGTATTCTAATCAGCGGAGAGATAAAAGAAGAAATAAAACCGGAACCCGCCAATCAACCTCTGCCCGAAGGTCAGGAACCGCCGGAGCCTCAGTATGTCAGTCGTTTTGTCCGGGCAAAGGGCATTGTGCGGGCCAGGGTATGGTATGAAGGTTATGGAGAATGCAGGATTTCCGAGACCCTGGAGAAATTGTCCGGCCGGCAAAAAACTTCTGCTCGTATTAAAATTGGGACCAAGGAAATAATCATAGCAGGACCTAAAGAATCTCCCTACCGGCATTACCAGGAGAAGCAGACTGTTAAAAGTCTGCCAAAATGGAGGAATATTTCAATTCCCGTCGAAGTTAGAAATGTGCAATATATGGAGATTATTAAGGAACGCATGACCTATGGCCAAGCAGGGGCCAAAAAAATTGCCGAACAAAAGGCCATGCAAGAAGTGAGCGCCAAGCTGCCCCAAGGGGAAAAGATTACGGAACAGCGGCTTGAACAAGTGAATACCGCCGCAGAAGAAGAACTTGTCCGTATCAAGGCTTTTGTAGAAACTGTAGAGGATATAGGGACCATCAAACCCTTAAAGGCAGCTGAGGAGGATAAGGATTGACCGAACGCATTGAACAAAAGGTAGTAATCGAAGATCATGAGGCAGCAGCCGAGATTTTTGGCAAACAGGACGAGAATCTAAACATGATTGAGCAGAGCTTAGGCATCCGGGTGGTGGCCAGGGGAGAAGAACTGACCCTCATGGGTGCTCCCGAGCAGGTGGCACAGGGGGAAGAAGTGTTTTCCCAGTTGTTCGAGCACTATAAGTCCGGCAACCACATCGGCAGGCATGAAATAAACTATGTCTTGAGATCCGTCAAAGCCGGCGTCAAACAGGCTTTAACCAATTTGGCCAAGGACGTTGTGCTGGTGAGCGCCAGAGGAAAGCAAGTTAAGCCCAAAACCCTGGGCCAAAAGGATTATATTCAAAATATCAGAAAAAACGATATCGTCTTTGCCATTGGCCCTGCGGGCAGCGGTAAAACCTACCTGGCAGTGGCCATGGCAGTGAATGCGCTGCGGAGAAAAGAAGTCAACCGTCTTATTCTCACCCGTCCTGCGGTGGAAGCAGGGGAAAAATTAGGGTTTTTGCCCGGCGACCTGCAGGAGAAGATTGACCCCTACTTAAGGCCGCTTTACGACAGTCTGTACGATATTTTAGGCCTGGATCACACGCAAAAATATCTGGAAAGAAATATTATTGAAATAGCACCCCTTGCCTACATGAGAGGCAGAACCTTGGAAGACGCCTTTATTATTCTGGACGAGGCCCAGAATACCACCCCTGAGCAAATGAAAATGTTTTTAACCCGTATGGGATTTGGGTCCAAGACGGTCATTACGGGGGATATTACCCAAATCGACCTGCCCAAGGGAACCAGCTCCGGCCTGGTGGACGCCAAGCGGGTGCTGGAAGGCGTTAAGGGCATAGCTTTCCAGTGGATGACCGGAGCAGATATTGTGCGCCACCCAGTGCCTGCAGTTTGTCAATATGTTCGTCCGTTACCACATCGCCCTGGGTGATGACTCTTTC
>JAMCWI010000071.1 GCA_023481335.1 Bacillota bacterium
TAGTATGATAACGACAGGGCAGAAGAGTTTAATTATGAAGCAGAATGTATCTTTGACGAAGCTAAAGAATCATACCTCCAACTGCCAAGACCGGCCCTGCAACAATACCTCCCAGAACAGCAGTTCCGCCAGCAATCCCTAGACCACCGGCAGCCAAAGATCCGCCACCAAACCACGCAAGGGTTGCATTGGTGGCAGCAACCCCGGAAAGGGCACTGATGGCAGTACCGGTGGAGGCAGTTGCAAACATCATGGCTCCACCGTAGCTAGCCACTCCAGCCAGAGCTCCAGCTCCCAAGGCTGTAGCACCACTTGCCATGACTTCTCCTGCCTTTAGGGAGATATCCTTCATTTTCATTAACTCATCTTTAGTAAAGTGATTATTCTTCAACTGGCCTGTCATAGCCTGACCTTCAAACTTAACATTACGTATCTGTTCAAAGGTTTTGATAAACCGACCCAACTGCTGGTCCCAAACTTCTAACTTAAGCTTGCCAAGACCCACCAGAATATCCTGGGTCTTATTTCGTTCATACTCAAGAGATTCTTTAGCTTCGTCAAAGATACATTCTGCTTCATAATTAAACTCTTCTGCCCTGTCGTTATCATACTTTGCGTCAATCGCTTTTTTAACGCCTACTCCAGTACAAATAACAGCCGCTGCGCCAAGCAATAATGGTATCGGCATTTACACAGCCTCCTCAAAATACTTTTTTAATCAAAACCTACCTGCCTTTCCGGCGGAAAGCCGGCCCTTACCTGCAACTCTTTACAAACCTCTAAATTTTTCTTGTAATAGGTTTCTTTATCCATAGATTGGTAGAATACTGCCTCGTACATGTGATCAACCCGGCACACCTTAGGTCGTTGCTCATATGTCGTTGCTCATATATTGAACAGAGATTTCCAACCAGGTATTTGCAAGTACCGTCACCAGGGTCAAAACGCTTTAACTGGGGAACGCCGGTAATGTTATGACAACATAAACTGCATTGGTTACAGGGAAATTGTTTATTCATTAACTAACTTGTAACCCTCCGCATAAAGGTTGTTTACGCTTTTAACCCATTCTTTAAAGTTTATGTATTTCTCTTGACTAATACCAAAATGCTGTTTGATTTTATCCAATACTTCAATCTCTTTTTCATCAAACTTGCCATCCGCAAAAACAAGAGCTAAAATCTCGATAAAAACAATATTCTTGGTACGTTCATTTTGAAATATATCCAGAATCTCCTCGATAGGTAATTGTCTGATCACATAACCAGAGCCTTCCATATTCATTTCATGAAGGTAAGAATCTAACATTTGCTTTTCTTCATCACACACTACCCCGTCACACTGAGAAACCGAACAGGCTAATTCAATAAAAGCTTCCTTTTCTGCCACTGCTAATTGATTTAAGAACACAATAACGTCCCCCTTTGTCGTAATATGAAAAATATTCCACACAGCAAAGTTAATCCCTGCTTTTATGAATGCGGCAAACCTTTAGTTGTAGATTTTTATAAAGATAAGTAAAAGAAATAACTAACAACGGATTTTTACCTTTAACCGCAAATCAGAGGATGGTTTATGAATATTGTTTGAAATAATTTAATAAACCCAAACCTATCAACCTCCTACTTAAAATTTCTTACTCTCAACTTAGCAGGGGCATCTGACAATAGTTTGTCAGTGCCATAAAAAATCTCTTTGGGACACAAATGTCTCAAATTACACCCGCTACACCTTCAAGATCCTCTCTGCCAATTTGCACATATCTTCTCTTAACCAGCCCGGCTCAAGCACTTCTACGGAGTGACCCCACTGGACGAGCCAGGTTTTCATTTCAGTAATACCGCAAACCTCAAAGGAAACAATGATAGAACCGTCAGGCAGTCAGCCACACAGGATATAAGAAGATCAAAATCACTAACTGTAGTTCTATTTTCTGAAGGGGTCTATAGCAGATGAGACTTTGATAAATCCACATAAAAAACGGGGTTGCCCCCGCTTTATGGTCTGGTTATTTTGGAAATAAACTCGTCTACAGAATGATACATCCTGTAGTTGGTCAGGTTGCGGTGTGTCCGGCGCAAGGTGGCAAAATCTTTGGCCCCGTATACACCGATGCTGGCCCCCGGGACACTGGCTTTGATTCGTTTAAAAACATTTTTAAATTCTTGGGAAGAAGCAATTTCCAGAAGGCCGGTACTGCCTTGACATTTGGAATATAGATACAGTCTGGACATATTAAGTCCCCTCCAGATTTTGCTGCTGAAAGGCTTTTTCATAAAGATAATCTACATAGGATGTCAGGCCGTGGTCCTCCGGGTGGGCGGGAATTTGCTCCAGCCACTGCCGTAATAGCTTTGCATAGGTGATGATTTCTTGTTCATTAAATCTTGTATATATACTATCACGTAAATACTGGTTCAGTAAAGCATCTACTCGCGTCCAGAACTGAACTTCCACGGGGAACACATGATTGTTAAATCGAACATACAAGTGCAGCCCGTGATAACCGTCTTTTTCCAGATCAAATATCCGGCACTTATTTGCCCCAAGGGGACAGGACGAAATAAAAGCCTGCACCACTTCATTTAAATTTTCCCGATTTCCCGGCAGAATAAACCGCATAGCCAGGATGTCATTCAATATTTTATGTAAGGGTCGGGGAAGATCCTCTCTGTGCTGTCCCACACTCCCTGCCCCTTTAAAGAATTCTCCTATACCTGTCACAGGCAACAACCTTGGCATACAGCCGCCCTGCTGCCAGTCCAGCTTACGGGTCATGGGCCTAAAGGAGCGGGCCAGGCCCACCTGCCAGCGTTCATAATCTTTGTTTAAGCTGATTTGGTCTCCTTCGATGAAGAGGATGCCCGGACTTAATCAGCAAAAATGGTTCCAAGACCATAACAAAAATCTTTGACTTACGTTCCAACGCTGATTACGAAGACTATATTCAATTTAATAAACAGGAAGTGCTTGAGGTAAGACAAGATGTTCAAGGGCAGTGCCGATAAATTAAATAGCATTCTTAAGCCGTCAAAACAGCCGTCAAATGACGGTGAGATAAAAGTAAAAGGGATTAGGTAAGTACCTAATCCCTTGATTATATTGGTGCCCGGAGCCGGGGTCGAACCGGCACGGTGTTGCCACCGCAGGATTTTAAGTCCTGTGCGTCTGCCTATTCCGCCACCCGGGCATGTAAATACTGCATTAGCTTAATTAGTATAACAACCTTGCTGTCCTTTTGTCAATACTGCAAGATGCTTGTAAAATGTGGCGGAGCTGACGGGATTCGAACCTGCGGCCCTGCCCTCGCCTTAGCAAGGATGCTCTGCCACTGAGCCACTTCCCGGAGAGTCTTGCGCCGACAAATATTAATATAGCATAGGTGAAGCGGACAAGTCAATCTCCAAGTTATGGATTGTCAATCACGATATTTGCGGTTAAATCCGATAATAACGGCGGCCAAGGCCACGGTTACGGCAATGAACATAAAAAGCAGCTGTGTTTTGGATAAGGTGCTGTAATATGACAACATTGAATCCATTTTTATCACATCCAAGGTTTTTATTATGAGTATACCACCCTCGCATATCCTGTAAAAGCACAAATTCTCATTCTATGATTTTATTGGAAAAAATTAACTTATTTTTTAACAATTGGAAGGATTTCCCTGCCCTGTCCGCGAATTGATTGGAAAACAGCGTAGGGGGTATTGCAGTGTTTAGGGAATATCGCCAAATTGTAGATAGGATAAACGGTTTGGACAGACCGTTGTCGTCGCTGACGAGGTCCCAAAGAAATGAGGTCTTAAATCTCTCCATTCGCCAGGAGGAGCTGGAAAAACAAATCGGGGAAAAAATACGCAAAAGTTTCAAGGAACTGCAGGAAGGTCTGGATGTGGTGGCAGAGTGGGTTCGTTTAATACAAGAGGATGCCATTAAAGCCCTGGGGGTGGAGGGTACTCCCCAGGAGGTTCTGGCCTTGGAAGAAACCCTGGCCCAGGTGAACTCCCTCAATGTTCAAATTTCGGCTCTAACCCTGGCAAACTATTCTGCAAACAACCAGTCCTGTAAGAATTTTGAGCCTGTGCAGGCCGCCCCTGCCGGGGAACCGGACAAGGCCGGGGTGGCAGAAAAAACCAAGGTAAAAGCGTCTCTTCCTATTATAAACTCTACAATTGATTTCGAGGAAAATTCCGAGCAGAAAAGAATCGTCTCAAAGGTGCTGGAGGAAATCAATGAGGATCTTCCCCGACCCTTACATAAAATATTGAATGACATCCTGGCTATGCGGTTTATTCTGCCGGGAAATCGGGAAAATTTAAATGAAGTGGTGCAGGCTTTTATT
>JAMCWI010000016.1 GCA_023481335.1 Bacillota bacterium
CCTTGTGTTGGCTAATTCCGGCGGGATTATTGTCGCCGGGACGGAATCATCGTATTTTGGGCGGGAGGCACCGCAAATTTCTTTAAAGAGCGGCTATCCCATAGAATATGATGGCCGGCAGGTTGGGACCCTGATGCTGCTAAACCCGCAACCGGGTGAGTGGGAGCAGGAGGTTATCAATTCAGTTTCGCGGGCGGCAGTTTGGGCCGGTATTGCTGCTGCTATCCTGGCCATGCTCCTCGGGATATTGATTTCCAGCCGCCTGACCGGCCCGTTAAGGACGCTGTCCGCAGGCGCGCGCCGCCTGTCCGCGCGAGAGCTGTCGTGCCGGGTGCCGGTTTTATCAAAGGATGAGATAGGTGAGGTCGCGGCCTCTTTTAACCAGATGGCCGAATCCCTGGAACGGAACGAACAGTTGAGGCGAAGCCTTATAGCCGATACCGCGCATGAACTCCGGACGCCGCTGGCCATACTCAGGGGGAACCTTGAGTCACTGCAGGAAGGTGTGATCCAGCCGTCACCGGAGATGATAATGTCGCTGCACGACGAAGTGGTGCGGATGACGCACCTGGTTAACGATTTACAGGACTTAAGCCTGGCCCAGGCTGGTGAGCTGCGCCTAAACCGCGGCGCCGTAAAGCCCGGCGAACTGGTGGAAAGGATTTCCATTCCGTTCTCGGGCGAAGCGGCCAACAAGGATATCCATTTTCAAAAAAGTGTGGCTGAAAATCTGCCTGACATGGTGGTTGACGAGGACAGGATTGTCCAGGTGCTGTTAAATATTCTCGGGAATGCTTTACGTTACACCCCTCCCGGCGGTACAGTCGAGCTGGCCGTCTGGCAGGATCAGGACAGAATTGCCTTTTCGGTCCGGGACAGCGGCCCCGGTATTGACCAGAAAGAACTCGGCAGCGTTTTTGAAAGGTTTTACCGGACCGACAAGTCGCGTTCCCGCGCCGGCGGTGGGGCGGGCCTTGGCCTGGCCATAGCGAAAGGGCTGATCGAGGCTCATGGTGGCAAAATCTGGGCCGAAAGCGCTCCCGGGGAAGGGAGCAGGTTCACTTTCACTATACCGATAAACAGTTAGAGGGCCCGGCCAAACTGCCATTGAGGCAGGATTTGGCTTCCCTCTGCTAACCATATGTTTATGGGTTTGCCGAACGGGGAAGCCGTACTAACGCCCGGCCGCCTCGTGGACGGCAGCCTGGTGGCCGGGATCGATCATGTTGGAACCATGGGTCCTGCTCTTGTAAAAATGCAGGTCGAACATCCCGGGGAAATTGTTGTCGGTAATGTCCTCACTGGTGCCGTGCGGCATGCCCGCCATGGAGGCGGCGATAGCCCGGCCGTCAATGAGCAGAAGCGCTGCCCGGCGGTCCCAGCTCCACTGCCCGCCGAAAATCTCCTTCATTATTTTTGTGTCGGCGGGGGTAAGCGGTTCGCAGTCGGCGTGGTTGCCTCCGAAGAGCCTGTATATGTGAAACTGTTTGCCCGTTTCAAAATCCTGCAGGGTGGCGGTGCTGCCCTTAGTAAACATGGCGTCGACATCCGGCCACGGGATCAGTTCGCCGTACCCGGAAAAGCCCGGTCCGGCCGGAGTCTCGGGGCGGGAGGCGCCGCGGCTTACCTGGGGAGTGCTGACTCCCGCCGGTATAGCCAGTAACTGCCCGATCTGGAGGGAGTCGGGATCGATGTTGTTGGCTGCCTCTATCGCCTCGACTGTTGTTCCAAACCTGTTTGCCACATCCCACAGGGTGTCGCCTGAGGCAACTGTATATGTGGTCGTGGCCGTGACTTCCTGTTTGGATGCAGAGCTGCCGGCTTGAAGTGAAACGGTTGACTGGTTAGGGAGCAAAAGAGTCTGCCCAATATGAAGAAAGTCGGTATCGAGGTAATTATAGGAAATAATATCTTCAGCTGTAGTCCCGTACTCTATGGCTATTCCCCAGAGGGTGTCCCCCTCAACAACCGTGTATGTTCCCCCAGCCGCGCGGGAAACCTGGATAGGCCCAAACACTGACAATAAAACGACGGCTGCCCCTACCAGAATATTGCCTGCAAAAACCTGTCTTCTCGCCATAAGCACCCCCGGCTATTTATTTATCTACTTTATGGCACCCGGACCATAGTTCACCTGCGTTTGAATTATATGCATTACAATATTCTACACCTGATGACAATTTCCTCCCAGCAATTTTGATTAATTGGATTATTTGTTATCTTTATCTGTCATGTGTTTGCGCGGGTTTTGATGATATGGTAAGATTAGAAAGATGACAGATTACCGGAGGGCTTAATTGTGCGGGAAAATGCGGAAAAAATAATTGGCTGGCTCAAGTCGCGGTTTGAAGAAGCGGATGCCAGGGGTTTGGTTGTCGGATTAAGCGGGGGAATCGACTCGGCAGTTACCGTGGCCCTGTGTAAAAGGGTCTGCCCGGAAAACACTCTGGGGGTAATTATGCCTTGCTACAGCGATCCCCAGGATGCTGTCGACGCGGAACTGGTTGCCCGCACTTTTGACGTTCCGGTTGAAAAAGTGGTACTTGACGAAATTTTTGAGCTTTTTGTGCAAAAACTTACCGGCAGGCCATACGACCCCTCGGAAAGGGACCTGACTGTCGCGAATATAAAGCCGCGCCTGCGCATGACCACCCTCTATTTTTTTGCCGCGCGCAGAAAGTCTCTGGTGGTGGGGACAGGGAATAAAAGTGAGCTTGAAGTGGGCTACTTTACCAAGTATGGAGACGGCGGGGTGGACCTGCTGCCGATCGGCAACCTGGTAAAGACTGAGGTGCGGGAACTGGCACGTTACCTGGGTGTACCCGCCAGGATCATTGAAAAGCGGCCCAGCGCCGGCCTCTGGATAGGTCAAAATGACGAAGTGGAGATGGGGGTTACCTACGAGGAACTGGATTGCTGCATCCTTACCGGCAACTGCAGCCTGCAGGCTAAAAAGACTGTTGAAGAATTGTCCAAACGAAGCGAACACAAAAAAATAATGCCCCTTTTACCTCCGGAATAGAGTAAATTGCGCGTTTGATTGGGATGCGGGACGAAGTGTAGTTTTTAAAAGGCGCAATTGCGCTTTTTTTGATGCTGATTGAGCTACAACTATCAAGGGGGAGAAAGCCTTATGTCCGGGCACTCTAAATGGTCGACTATAAAAAGAAAGAAAGCCAAAGTGGATGCGCAGCGGGGAAAAATATTTACCAGGCTTGCGCGGGAGATTATTATTGCCGCCAGGCAGGGGGGAAGCGACCCGGAGAGCAACATTCGTTTAAAGGCAGCCGTCTTAAGGGCAAAAGAGGCCAATATCCCCAACGAAAACATTTCGCGGGCGATCCAAAAGGGAGCAGGCGAAGTTGACGGCGCAAACTACGAGGAAATAACCTATGAGGGCTACGGGCCGGGCGGAGTGGCAGTCCTGCTTGAAATAATGACCGACAACCGCAACCGCACCGCCGGTGAAATAAGGTACCTTTTTTCAAGAAACGGCGGAAGCCTGGGCGAGTCGGGCTGCGTTGCCTGGATGTTCCAAAAGAAGGGCTTAATTGTCGTGGATAAAAGCGTGAACACCGTGGACGGAGATGAGCTTATGCTCCTTTCACTGGACGCGGGCGCGGAAGATTTTAAAGAGGAAGACGATTCATACGAGATCGTGATGGAGCCGGGTGATTTAAGCGGGTTGAAAGAAGTCCTGCTTAAAGCCGGGGTGAAAGTAGCGGTGGCAGAGGTTACCATGCTTCCGCAGTCCACAGTCAAAATTGGCGGCCAGGAAGCCGAGCAGATGCTGAAGCTGGTGGACGCCATGGAAGAGCACGACGACGTGCAGGAGGTTTACGCCAATTTTGAGGTTGAGGAAGAGTAAATCCTGCTGTACCAAATAAAAAAATGGCCTCCTCGATCTTAATATATTGCTTCTAAAAAAGACCGGAGATTAGGATGCAGGAAAATAAAAAGTCCAATCCCTTTTTATACCCAGCCTCTCCGGAACGAAAAAATCCTTAAAAAGACCTGTACAATATTTACCGCTTGTGCAACCCCGTGGGAAATAGTACACTGTTCCCGGTAACAACTAATGTGTTTCGCGTGGCCATTCAGGCCGCGCGATTTTTTTTAGGAATACAGAAGCCTCCTTCTGGTAAAAATAGTTAACAGGCTTATGCGGGAGGTAGTTAAGTTGATTAATCAAAAGAAAAAGTTAACGGCCGGGGTTTTAGCGTCAGCGACCCTTTTGGTTGCTGTTATTGGAATCTTTCTAGCCGCGGGTTACCACAGGTTGCCTGTATGGCTCCCGGACTCTTGGCAATCAATTATCAGTCTGACTGAGAGAGC
>JAMCWI010000137.1 GCA_023481335.1 Bacillota bacterium
AAGGCATCCGAAAAAATTAGTAGGGGCATGACTTTTGATTCAAAACCTCACGGTTTAAGCCGTGGGGTTTTTTCATTGGCCTTTTTGCAATAAGTAAGCCAAAAAGTTTTTAAACACATACTTTTGCTTTTAGAAGATATGCTATAACGAGCCAACCCTGCCAACATTTTGAAAGATCTGCATTATATACTTTAGTTTGTTTAATTGAAATTAAACAAACTAAAGTATATAATGCAGTTAAGGAGGTGGTTGCCATGGACGTTGATAAGGATCAGCTTATTGAAGAAATGGGCCTGCTATTCGAAAAATCCGGCGCCTCTAAAACCTTTGGCAGAATTTTTGCCTATCTTTTACTGGCGGAGAAGCCCAAAACCTTGGATGAAATCGCCGAGGATCTGCTTTTTAGTAAAGCCACAGCCTCTCTAACCCTGCGCCAGGGATTGCTGATTCAGTTTTTTGAAAAGGTAAGCCTCCCCGGCGAACGCAAGACCTTTTTTAAAGTGAATACGGAATCCTGGATTAGGGCCACGTCCGCCAAAATGAAGGCGCTCCATGAGTGGGACAGATTAATCTCCAAAGGGTTGAGCATCGTTCCCGCCGACAACCGGGAGGCCACTGAAAAACTTCAGGCTATGAAGGATTATTTTGATTTTATTGCCTGGTACTTTTCCGATATCAACGAGTATTACGAGCGCTGGAAAAAGGGAGAAATCAAGCCACACACTAAACAAACCTGAACGGAGGCGCAATCATGACGCACCACGTTTTGATGAACCTGAACCAGGTTACCAGAACCTTTGTCATGGGGGAAGTAACCGTTGAAGCTTTAAAGGAAACCTCCCTGCAGGTCTACCAGGGCGAACTGCTGGTGATCTTGGGTCCCAGCGGCTCCGGCAAAAGCACCCTTTTGAATATCATGGGGGGCATGGATTTACCCTCCACCGGAGAGTTGTTTTTTAACGGAGAAAACCTGAGCCAGGCCGGCGATGCTCTGCTGACCCAGTTCCGCAGGAAGGAAATCGGCTTTGTTTTTCAATTTTATAATTTGATTCCGGATTTAACCGCCCAGGAAAACGTGGAACTGGCAGCCAATTTGGTGGAAAATCCCTTGCCCGTTGCAAAAATGCTGGCCGAAGTGGGTCTGGCTGAACGAAAGGATCACTTCCCTTCCCAACTGAGCGGCGGCGAGCAGCAGCGGGTCTCCATTGCCCGGGCGGCAGCCAAAAACCCCCGGCTTCTGCTGTGTGATGAACCCACCGGTGCCCTGGATCATCAAACGGGCAAACGAATTCTTGGTTTGCTCTCTAAAATCAACCGGGAATCCGGCAGCACCGTCATTATTGTCACGCATAATACCGTCATCGGGGAGATGGCCAACCGGGTTGTGCGCATGCGCAGCGGTAAGATTGTAAAAATTACCGGAAATCCATCCCCCGTAGCGCCGGAAAGGATTGATTGGTAATGGGCGTATTGACGAAAAAGCTCCGTCGTACCATCTGGCTTACCCGGGGTCCCTTTCTGGCCGTGGTGGCGGTGGTGATGGTAGGAATTTCCGTTTATATAGCCATGGCCACCTCCTATTACAATTTAAACCGCTCCCAGGCAATGTTTTACCGGGAAACTCTTTTTGCAGATTACTACTTTCAAGTGATAAAAGCGCCCAGTCAAGTGATTAAACAAATTGAATCGGTACCCGGGGTGAGCAAGGCCACAGGGCGTATTCAGAAAGACCTGCCGCTCCTCAAGGAAAAAAACCAGCGGGGTACGGTTCGGCTGATCAGCTATCCCCTTCCCATGGAAAGGGAAGTGAACCGCCTGCAGCTGCTCTCGGGCCGACTTTTTAACAAATACCCCCAGGGCGGCGGTGTAGAGGTTTTAACCGATCCCCTGTTTTTCCAAAGCAATAACCTGGCTGCCAATGCTGCCATCACCATCGTGGCGGAAGGCAGGCGGATACCCTTGACCGTGGTGGGTACTGCCACCAGCCCGGAATTGGTTTACCCCATGAAGGATGCTGCCACCCTGATTACCGACCCAAAAACCTTCGGCATTGTCATGATGCCGCAAAATCAAGCCCAACAAATTTTAAACTTAACGGGTCAGATCAACCAGGTGGTGCTCACGCTAGCCCCGGGGGCAGAGGAGGATAAAGTTAAAGAACAGGTTGAGGCCATCCTGAAGCCCTACGGCAACTTGGCGGCTTATCCCAGGGAACAACAGCTGAGCCATGCGGTCTTACAAAGCAAGATAGACGGCCTGCAGGCTTCCTCCCGCTTCCTGCCCGCTATTTTCCTGGGCATTGCCGCGGCCATTCAGTTGGTGATGCTGGGCCGTATGATTAAGTCGCACCGGCTGCAAATCGGGGTTATGAAGGCCCTGGGTTACAGCAACCTTCAAATTATGGCTCATTATACCGGTTATGCCTTGACGGTGGCCTTGGCGGGTGCGCTGCTGGGTTCCCTGCTGGGGCTCTTATTGGCCACGGCCATTTCCAAGACCTATGCCATGTATTTTAATCTGCCCGCTGCCATCGGCGGGGTCAACCTGCAGGCGATACTCTACGGTTTTCTGATCAGCCTAACGGTGGGTGTCCTGGCCGGTGTCACCGCTTCCCGGGCTGTTACAAAAATACAACCGGCGGAGTCCATGCGGCCGGAACCCCCTAAACAGGGCGGCCGGATTCTGCTGGAACACTGGAGTTGGCTGTGGCGCAAACTTGATGCCAACTGGAGGATGAGCCTGCGCACCGTCTTTCGGAACCGGGGGCGCTTTGGACTGACCCTGGTGGGGGTGGTCTTTGCTGTGGGCATGCTGGTGGTGGCTCTCTTTGCCCGGGATTCCATTGATTACATGCTAAAGGAGCATTTCTATAAGCAGCAACGGTACGATTACTCCATCCGGTTCGCCAACCCGGTAAAAGAACAGGAGCTTTTAAATATTTCCCGCCTGGCAGGGGAAGAAAAGCTGAACGAGATGACCGGCATTGCCTCCGAGAAAGAATCCGCCCTGGGCATCACCCAACGCCGGGTGCCGGTGATCATCAGCCTGGAAGAAACCGCTCACCTGAAACCCGGCTACGAAGTTCAGGTGGCCATTGAAACCGGCCGGGCAACAAAGGTTCCGTTGGTACCCCTGGAGGCCGTACGTACGGGCGCAGACGGGCAAAAGCAGGTCATGGAAGTGGTCGACGGGCGGGTGAAGCACCGCACAGTGAAAACCGGCCTCAGTGACCGGGACAATATTGAAATCCTCAGCGGCCTAACCCCCGGCAGCGTCATTGTCCGAGACGGCAGCCTGGAACTTAAGGAAAACACCAAGGTGCAGGAACTTACAAAATAACCTATCTTCAGGTGCTGCCTTGCCGTCAAGGCATCACCTCTCTGGGGTTTCCACGGAGTATCTTTAAATAGAATCGTTTTTGTTATAAAATGGTAGTGCTATGAGAGAAATTGTTGAAAATTTACGCAAAAAATCAGTGCTGACGAAAGAAGACATCCTCTTATTTCGCGCTTCTATCAACAGCCGTTACCCGGAGGCGGATTCTAAAAAGAAGGCCGCCCTTTTGGCCGATTGGGTGCATAACCGGCTCGATCAGCATCTGCCCGGTTTCAACAACCAGGCCCGGGCCGAAATTCGTGCCGGCCTTCTGCAAAGGGCCGTTGCCTGCGACCAGCTTGATATCCATGCCGGTGATGTGTTTGGCATGTGCCTGCTGCTGCCGGAGGATCAAAGCCCCCCTGTGGAGACCCTTGCGGAATGGGTTAACAATCAGCAAGAAACAGCCGTTTCTCAACAATATCTTCAGGAGCTTCGGTATGAAGCACAATTTCAGGCCCACCGGACACGGGATTTCGATCTTGATTCTCTTTTAAAACACTTTGAGCGGCTTCATGCGGCTGCGGTTGGAAATGAAAAACCCTTGGGGGATGTTCCAACGGGTGGGGATACGCTGGCGGGGGTAGCAGTTGAGAGCAGGCAAAAAAACCGACTTTTTATGATTTCCCTTGCCTGTGCCCTGTTAATTTGCACGGTCCTGTTTGCCACCGTGAGAGCATTTGTTTTGCCCCCCACAGCTTCGG